>NZ_JADZGH010000264.1:15792-19427 GCF_015865005.1 Rhodococcus sp. CX | reverse complement strand
ACGTCGGCGCCTACAAGCCCGCCCCGAACCACTTCGAGGCGCTCGACGACGCGTTGACCGAACTGGAGATTCCCCGCGACCGCCTGCTGCACGTCGCGCAGTCGCTGTTCCACGACCACGTGCCCGCCAAGCGCCACGGACTGCGCTCGGTCTGGATCAACCGCCGCCACGACCGGCCCGGCCAGGGCGCGACCCCGGTCCCGTCCGGCGACTACAGCTTCGACGCCGAATTTCCCGGCATGCAGGCGTTCGCCGAGGCAGCCCGGGCCGCGAAGCACGGGTGAACCGGTCACTGCACGGCGATGTCGCGGCGGCGCAGGGCCGCAACGCCGGCCGCGGCGAGCAGGACCGCCAGGACGGTGAGCACGACCAGCGGGAGGGCTCGCAGCTCGGCCGCCGGCAGCGCCGGCACGTGCACGAACGGCGACAGATCCATCACCCACTGCGGCAGGTTCAGCAGCGGCCCGATCTGGCCGATGAGCACCCACACCACGAACAGGCCCCACGCGATACTCGCCGCGCGTCCCGGGAAGGCGCCGACGCACAGGACGGCCGTCGCGGCGACCAGCAGCACGGCCGGGACGAATGCGAGCGCAGCCGGCATCAGCTCGCCGAGCGGTCCCCCGACGTCCCCGATCGCGATGCCGTACGGAACCGCGACCGCGACACCGAGAATCACGTGCAGGACCACGATTCCGACGACCACCACGACGACGTGGGACAGCATCCACGGGGCTCGGCCGAGCGCGGTCGACAGCAGCGGTTCCACGCGGCCGGAGCTCTCCTCACCGTGCATCCGCAGCACCGCCTGCACCGCGTACGCGGCGGTGAAGAAGGACATCATCAGGAAGGTCACGGCGAAGTACGCATCGGTGAGCGCCTCGGCGCCGCCGCCGAGTTGCGTCATCATGTCGGCGACCGCGCCGCCCTCGTCGAGGAAGTTGTCCATCTCGTCCGCAATGCTCCCGTACGTCACCGCGAGCACCGCGATGCCCAGCGCCCACCACAGCAGTGTCGTGCGCTGCATGCGCCACGCGAATCCGAGAGCCGTCGGCAGGCGCGGAGCGGCCCGGGCCGGGCCCGGGCGCGGCTGCACGAGTCCGGCACCGTGATCGCGCCTTCCGGTCAAGGCGTAGGCGAGCCACACGGTCGCGACGACGAACAGCGCGAAGATCGCGAAGACCCACCATTTGTCGGCGTCGAACGGCCGGACCTGTTGCGCCCAGCCGATCGGGCTGAGCCACGACGGCCACGCGCTGGTGACCCGGATCCCGGACTCGTCGACGCTGCCGGTGGTGTCGCCGACCGCACGCAGCAGGAACGACAGGCCCAGGGCGGCGCCCGCGAGCCCGTTCGCGGCGCGGGATCCCTCGGCGACCTGCGCCGTCACCGCAGCGATTCCGGCGAAGGCGAGCCCGGTGGCACCCGTCGCGGCTCCGAGCGCCAGCGAACCGCCCACGGGCAGTCCGAACGCGACGGAGACGACCGTGAGCAGCACCGTCAGCACCACGTCCGTGGCGAGTGCAACCAGCAGCGCCGCGGTGAGCATGGCCCGGCGTCCGACGACGGCCGCGCCGACCAGTTCCGCCCGCCCGGTCTCCTCGTTCTGGCGGGTGTGCCGAACCACCATCATCGAGTTCATCAGCCCGGCGGCGAGCGCCAGGAACAGCAGCGTCTGGGCGGCCACCACGGCGCCGAGACTGTCACCCGACACCAGCCCGTTGGTGGCGAGCACCACCGGGGACACGGCGGAACTGACCGCGATCAGGTGCAGGTCGTTCGCGGTCGGGTACAGGTCCTTCAGGCTCACCACCGAGATCGCGTAGACGACGGCGAACGCCACCAGCCACACCGGTATCTGCACGCGGTCGCGGCGCAGCGCCAGGCGGATCAGCCTGCCCGTGCCTGCATAGGCGGGGCTCGGATGCCTGCCGGTCGCGACGGTGCTCACAGTCCGCTCCCGCCGGGCACCTCGTCGCCGTAGTGCCGCAGGAACAGCTCCTCCAACGTGGGTGGGGTGCAGGTCAGGGACGTCAGTTCGAAGTCGAGCAGCCGGCGCAGCACCTCGTCGAGCTGGGCGGTGTCGACTTCGCACTGCACGCGCAGCCCCTCGATCTCCAGGTCGTGGACGCCGGGGTGATCACCGAAACCCACTGCGGGACGGGCCGTTTCGGCACGGATCGAGGTGCGGGTGAGGTGCCGCAGCTCGCTCAGGCTTCCCGATTCGACGGTGCGTCCCTGCCGGATGATCGTGACCCGGTCGCACAGGGCCTCGACCTCGGACAAGGTATGGCTGGACAGCAGGACCGATCGGCCGTCGGCGACGGCTTCGCGCACGCAGTCCCGGAACACCTCGTCCTTGAGCGGGTCCAGCCCGGAGGTGGGTTCGTCGAAAAGGAACAACTCCACGTCCGAGGCGAGGGCGGCCACGATCGCGACCTTCTGCCGGTTGCCCTTCGAGTAGGTGCGGGCCTTCTTGGTGGGATCGAGCTCGAATCTGTCCAGCAGGTCGGCCCGGCGGCGCTCGTCGATGCCCCCGCGCAGCCCGGCCAGCAGGTCGATGGCCTCACCCCCGGTCAGGTTCGGCCACAGGTTCACATCGCCCGGCACATAGGCCAGCCGCCGGTGCAGGTCCACGGAGTTGCTCCACGGATCTCCGCCGAGCAGTTCCGCCCGGCCGGAATCGGCGCGCAGCAGGCCGAGGAGGATGCGGATGGTGGTGGATTTACCGGCGCCGTTGGGTCCGAGGAAGCCGTGCACCTCCCCGACGCGCACCTCGAGGTCGAGGCCGTCCAGGGCTCGGGTCGAGCCGAAGGTTTTGACGAGTTGAACTACGGAGAGTGCCTTCGTCATGTTCGGGAGGCTACTCGGGAGTGGCTGCGGGCGCCGGGTTCTCGGAACCGCACGAGGTTCTCGGTACCGCGCGAGCCGATGGTTTCTGTTGCGTAACGAGTCGAGGGCACAGTGTCCCGTTCGTAACGAACTGTGATCGATGGTCGATAATGCGACGGATCGTTGTCTCCCGCCACTGTCGGCGGGGTTGTTCGTCTGTGGAGGTTGTCTGTGGGTACCCGAGTTCGCCGTGGAATTCTGCGCCGTGGAATTCTGTCCGGGGCCGTGTGCGTCGCAGCCGCGGTCGCAACCATCGCATCCACCGCCCCGGCCGGCGCCGCACCCGTGTACCCGCCGTTGCCGGCCGACCCGTTCTACCGGCCCGCCGCCGCTGCTTCCTCCTCCACACCGGGTGACGTTCTCGGAATCCGGCGCATGCCGACCCCGGCGGGAATCACCGGGGCCGACACCTGGCAGCTCAGCTTCCGCTCCACGAATTCACAGGGCGAGCCGATCACCGCGGTGACGACGGTGCTCGCTCCCGTCGGCAAGGCACCGGACGGGCCGCTGCTGTCGTTCCAGCACGTGATCAACGCACTCGGACCGCAGTGCGCACCGTCGCAGACGCTGTGGACCACCGACCCGAACCTGGAGATCCGCGAGGCTGTCGGCCTGAACGTCGCGCTGCAGCGAGGCTGGACGGTGGCGATCCCGGACCATCTCGGACCGACCAGCGCGTACGGGGCCGCCAAGCTGGGCGGCCAGATCACGCTCGACGGCATCCGGGCGGTCCAGCGGGCACC
>NZ_JADZGH010000264.1:3821-15522 GCF_015865005.1 Rhodococcus sp. CX | reverse complement strand
GCTGCCGCCCTCGGCCTCGAACGCGAATACCCCGACCGCATCGATCTCAGCGGACGGCTCACCCCCGCCGGGCAAGCGATGCGTGACGGCCTCAGCGCCGCGTGCACCAACGACATCCTGCGGATCGGCGCGGGCGGCAGCCTGCCGCAGGTCAGCCCGATCAGCCGGCTGACCGACGAACCGGGCGCCCTGGCCGTCGTCGACGAGAACAGCCTGGAGTTGTACCCCGGCGTTCCCCCGATGCCGATCTTCGAATGGCACAGCCCTACCGACGCGCTGATCCCCGTCGATTCGATCACCGCGACGCTCGCCCGGTACTGCGCGGCGGGCGCGCACGTCCAGAGCCTCGAGACCCCGACCCCCGACCACATGTCGGCGGCGGTACTCGGCCTCGGGCAGGCGATGGACTTCCTCACCAAGCGCTTCGCGGGCGAGGAAACCCCTCGCACGTGCTGACGTCGTGCGCGCTTTCGGCTGCGGGAGGTGCCGAAAGCGCGCACGAGGCGTTAGATCAGTCCCTGCTTGCTCGCCGCGTACACCGCTTCGGCGCGGCGGCCGACGCCGAGCTTGCGCATGATGTTGCTCACGTGGAACTTCACCGTCGTGGCCGAAATGAACAGCTGCTCACCGATTTTCGCGTTCGACAGTCCTGCGGCGAGTAGTCGCAGCACCTCGAGTTCGCGGTCGGTGAGCTGTTCGGTCTGCGGGACCTTCCCACTGAGCGTGCGCACCACCGCCGCGGCGCTGCGCGAGTCGAACGCGCTCTCGCCTCGCGAGACGGCCCGGATCGCGCGGACCAGTTCCGTGGTGTCGACGTCCTTGACGACGTAGCCGCGCGCGCCGGCGTGCACGGCCCGCACGACGAGTTGCTCGTCGAGGAACGTGGTGAGCACGAGCAGCCCGAGCCCGGGGTGGGCAGCGGACAACTGGCTGCACAGGGTCAGCCCCTCGTAGTCCGACCCGGCCGAGAGCTTCAGATCCATCAGGACGATGTCGGGGCGCATCCGGTCGACGAGAACGAGCGCTTCGTTCTCCGAGGACGCCTCCCCGACGACCTCGAGGTCGGGTTCCCGGTCGAGGATCGACCGCAGCCCCTGACGGAGGATCGCATGGTCGTCGACGAGCACGATCCTCACGGTGTCCCGGCGGGTCCGCGGCGGTGTCACCGTCATCGCTGTTCTCCTGTTCTCGCCGCATCCTCTTCCTGCGGAACGGTTTTCGGAATGGGGATGCGCACCGCTACCCGGACTCCCCCGATTCGGGCGCGGCGCACCTCGAGCCGGCCGCCGAGCTCGTGGGCACGCGCCTGCATGTTCGCCAGGCCGCGGTGCCGGCCGTCGAAGTCGCTGCCGGCGGCCAGCCGCAACATCACCCGGATGCGGGCGGGATCACCGTCGCCGTCGTCGGCGACCGAGAGCAGCACCGACTCGGGTCCGTACGTCAGCCGCAGGACGGCGCGGGTCGCGTTCGCGTGCACGACCGCGTTGAACAGCGCCTCCCCCGCGATCCGCAGCAACGCGTGCTCGACGTCGCCGGACAGTTCGACGGGAGTGCCGCCGACCCGGATCACGATGTCGAGTTCGCCCGGGGTGTGCGCGACCCGCAGTTGCTCGAGCATCTCCGGCAGCGACGACCGATCCGCGTCCGACGGATGGTTGAGCGCGTAGATCGCCGACCGCAGCTGTTCGACGGCGCGGCGTGTCAATTCCTTTGCCAGGTCGAGACGTTCGGCGCGTTCGCTGTCGGGAATGTCGCTGCGGCACACCTCGATCTGCATGCCCGCCGACAGCACGGCCTGGGTGACGCTGTCGTGCAGTTCGCGCGCGATGCGGTGCCGTTCGTCGTCGAGTGCCTGTTGCCGGTGGGCGGCACCGAGTTGCCGTTGGGTCCGTTCCAGTTCGCGCAGGGTCGCTTCGAGTTCGGCGTTGCGTGACTGCAGGTCGGCGGCGGCCCGGTTCGCTTCCCGGTAGGCTTCCTCGGCGCGTTCGAGCAGCAGCTGGCCCCGCTGATAGAGGGCCGAATTCTGCAGGGCCACAGCAGTTTGGCTGGCCAGGATGGACAGCACCGCGCGGTCGGTGGCGTCGAGTGTCCGATGCTCCGGTGTCCACGCCGCGATCGCCCCGGCGACACCACCGCCGAGCACGATCGGCACGAACGCGTGATGGCCCTCGACGATCGGATCCCGGTCGACGCTGCCACCGCGGATGTCGTCGAGGCAGCGCACGACCTCGTCGGGCAGCGGTGGGCCCTCGACGTTGTCGACGAGGAAGGGCGTGGCATCCGGTCCGAGCACGAGCCGGCGGGGTCCGGCGTCGGGCAGCATGCCGTCGGCGAGCGCGAACACCACCCAGCGGGCACTCAGGTGTGCCCGGGCGGCCTCCGCGACCGCGCAGATCAGCGTTTCGGGTCCCTCGACGGTGCGCACGAGCGCCCGCGAGATGAGTTCGAGGGCGTGCACTACCCGTTCGAGACGTTCGGCGGCGCCGCGATACTGCGGGTAGAACGTGGGCTTGCCCGACCGCAGGCCGGTGAGCTGGGACAGGTCCGGGGCAGCGGGATTCACAACGCCGCCCGGAACAGCGCGACCATCTGTTCGTGGGTCGCCGCGCGCGGGTTGGTGGACATGCACGCGTCGCGCAGGGCACCCTCGGCGAGGCGGGTCAGATCCTGTTCTCGCACACCGAGTTCCCGCAGTCCGCGCGGCACCCCGACCTCGCGGGCGAGTCGTTCGACGCGGTCGGCGACGGCGAGGGCGGCCTCCTGTGCGGGGCCGCGGTGTTCGTCCAGGCCGAGGGCCGCGGCGATCGCCGCGAACGGTGCCGGGTCGGCGGCGGCGTTGAATCGGATCACGTGCGGGAGGAGCACCCCGTTGATGACGCCGTGCGGCTGGTCGAGCAGGCCGCCGACCTGGTGGCTCATCGCGTGCGCCGCGCCGAGGATCGCGTTGGTGAACGCCAGGCCGGCCTCGAGGCTGGCCTGGGCCATGGCGGTGCGGTGCGTCATCTCGTGGGGGTCGTCGATGGTGTGGACGAGGGTGCCGGTGACCATCGCGACGGCCCGCAGCGCGTGATGGTCGGTGAGCGGGTTGTGGGCGCGGGAGACGAACGCCTCGATGCCGTGGGTGAGCGCATCGAGCCCGGTCGCCGCGTTCAGGTCGTCGGGCATGGTGGTCAGCAGCCGCGGGTCGATGACGGTCAGGTCGGGCACCAGCGACCGGCCGATGATGGTGATCTTGGTGTTGCGGGTGGTGTCGGTGACGACGCAGAACTGCGACACGTCCGCGCCGGTGCCGGAGGTGGACGGCACCATCACCATCGGCGGGATCGGCAGCGGTGCCCGGTCCACGCCCTCGTAGTCGAGGATGCTGCCGCCGTTCGCGGCGAGCACGGCGATGCCCTTGGCCGCGTCGATCACCGAGCCACCGCCGAGCCCGACCAGCACGTCGCAGCCTTCGGCACGGTAGAGCTCGTGACCGGCGGCGACCTCGAAGTCCTTCGGATTCGGGGTCAGCTCGCTCCACACGACCGGGGCCAGGCCCTGTTCGTCCAGGTGGTGCCGCAGTTCGTCGACCCATCCGGCCTCGACGAGTCCCGGGTCGGTGACGAGCATCGGCCGGCTGCCGCCGAGGCGCACGGTCGCGTGCGCGGCCTCGGCGAGGGATCCGGCACCGAACACGATCTCGGGGGCATGGAACTTCGCCAGTGTGGGCGTCTCCCTTCCGGCGTTCCCCGATTCGGTTCGACGTTCCGGTATGGCGACGGCCACTGCAGCACTCCTGACGTCCCCGGCGATTGCGGCGTGTGATCCAGCTTACGGTCCTTCGAGCGTAGGCCGGGTGGGCGGCCGGGGCACCGGGTCGACGGGTAGGTCCGGTACCTACCCGATCGGGTAGGTACCGGCGAAGTCGGGAGCGGCCTCGGGCTCAGTCGCCGAGCCTGCGGCTGATCTTGTCGACCTTCCGGCCCACCGCCAGGATCGCCTTGAGAACGTCCTCCAGTTCCGGGCCTTCGACGTGGCTCGTCGGGGGATTCACCGGCCCCACACCGCCCGGTAGGCCACCATCGGGCACTTCGACCAGGTCGAATGCCCACTTGCGGATGATCTCGACCAGGACCTCCGGATGTGCGATCAGGTCCAGGATCGGGCCGTGTTCCCTGATGATCTGCTGAACTACGCGACGTTCTCGGTCCGACACAGCCACGGCGCTACCTCTCACTCGGCGGGATTCGTCGTCGTCGGCGCCTCACGCACCCACGTGGTCAGGATCGTCTTGACTCGCCGGGCAGGCCGCGCGGTGTGCCGCATCCGCTGATCGACGGATCCGTCCGGCAGGAGATTCGGCCAGGCGAGCAGTCTCCCCGCGCGCGGCCGGAATCGTTCTCGGAGGACCGGGAACCAGGTGCTTCCCCCCGACTGCGAGTCGCTGAGGTAGATCAGCACGGACACCGACCGTTCACCCCACCGGTCACCGGAGAAGAAGCCGCTGTCGTGGTGCTCCTCGAAGCGCTCTCCCGCCCGGTACCGCACGATCTGCCAGGGTTCGAAACGATCGGCGGGAACACCGAAGTCGGCGGCCAGTCTCGCCTCGACCCGCCTCAGCAGTTCGCGCGCTTCGTCGCTCAGCCAGGTCTCGTCGGTGGTCGAACTGGTGCGATCGATCGAAAGACCGGTGAATCGCCGCCCCTCGGCGTCGCGGCGGAGCACCGAACTCGGCCGCCAATAGGTGAACCGGAGATCGTCGCCGATGAGGGCGCACTCGCCGGCGTCGAGAAACTCGTCGACGCACGTCACCGTTCCCGGGCGAAGTGTGACAGCGGTGTCGATCATGACGTCACCAGGGTCAGGTTGACGTGTGACTCGAATGCGGAGACGTCCGCGGGCGCGACCTCGCCGTCACCGGTGAGGTAGCGCCGAAGTGCCTCGAGCGATCGCTCCTGACGTTCGTCGTATCCGCCGTGGTCGGACCAGTGCGTCCGCCGGGTGTCGCGTTCGTACGCGTGCCAGCCGATCACCCGGTGCGGGTGGAAGAGCCGATATCCGGCAGCGAAAGCCCGGACACTGGTGAGCACCTCGTCCCCGAAGAAGTACACCCCGGGATCGAACCGCACCTCCTTGTTGTAGCGGCCGTCGGCGAGCAGGAAGTGCAGGGACGCGAAGTCCGCGGGGGCGGGAGCCCCGAGTTCCGGGAAGCCCAGCATTGCCGCACCCCGCAGCCGGGTGAGCACACCTCGGTCGCGCAGGTACGGGTAGATCCGGAGCGGGCGCATCCCCCGGCAGCGGTCGTCGTCCGGACTGTACGCGGGCAGATACCCCGTGAGAATCGGCTTCGCGATCCCGGCCGCGCGCAGTCCTTCCAGCATCCCCACCGCCGTTTCGTCCCAGCCGGCGGCGAATCGGTGGTGGGAGTCGATCAGCAGGGTGTAAGGCTCGTCCTTCCACGCACCCTGCAATCGTCGTCGAGCCCAGTTGCAGCCCTCGCTCCTGCTCGCCGCGATCTCGTCGATCTCCAACCCGGGAAGCGCCACGACGTCGTCGGGCAGCACGTCGTCCTCGGTCCGCTGCCACATGACCCGGACCCGCAGCCGCTCGGGGTGCGCTGCCTGCGCATACAGGTCCCGCAGGGTGGGCCCGAGCTCCCGATCCCGATAGGCCGGTACCTGCACGTAGAGCGCCGGTTCGCGGCAACCTCCCGGCCACCCGGGTGGTGCCGGCGTCATCCCTGGGCACCCATGACCGCGCCCTCCCGGCGCGGATCGGCACCGCCGACCCAGCCGGTGTCCGTACGCCACAGTGCGCTGAGGCCGCTGGACTGGGGCGCGACCGACACCTGGTGCCCGCGTTCGCGCAGGGCGGCGACGAGCGGGTCGTGGGCGCCGTCGTCGGACCCGTCGATCGCGGGATGTTCCCCTCCGACACCGGTGACCGGGGTGTTCGCGGCGCCGAACGAGACGGCGGACACCGCCTGCTGCGGGTCCAGACCCCAGTCGAGCATGTTCACCAGGGTCTTCACCACGAACTGGATGATCACCGAGCCGCCGGGCGAGCCGGTCACGAGCACCGGTGCGCCGCGGGCGCCGTCGGGGGTGCGCTCGAACACGAGGGTCGGCGACATCGAACTGCGCGGTCGCTTGCCGGGCTCCACCCGGTTCGCGACCGGCGTGCCGGTCTCGTCGACCGGCTCGGCCGCGAAGTCGGTGAGCTGGTTGTTCAGCAGGAATCCGTCGACCATGTGGAACGAACCGAACGCCGATTCGATGGTCGTGGTCATCGCGGCGACGTTCCCGTAGCGGTCGGCGACGGAGATGTGACTGGTGCCGTGCTCGGGGACCTGCGGTGGTGCCCCGATCGGGACGGGCCCGAAGTCACCGGGCCGGGCGGTGCCCATGCTGCGGTTCGGGTCGATCAGCGCGGCCCGGTCCTTCAGGTAGGTCTCGTCGAGCAGGGTCTCGGGTGAGCCACCGGGCAGCGGCACGAAATCGGAGTCCGCGACGTACTTGTCGCGATCCGCGTACGCGAGCCGTTCGGCCTCGGCGATCAGGTGGACGGCCTCCACGTCCGGGACACCGCCGTTCGCGTCGACGTCGGCCGGCGGGAAGGCCGACAGGTCGAAGTTCTCGAGGATGCCGAGGGTCGCGGCGACCGCGATGCCGCCGGACGACGGGTTCGGCATCCCGCAGATCTCGTAGGACCGGTAGGGGGTGCACAGCGCGGTTCGCTGCTTCGCCCGGTACCCGGCGAGGTCGTCGACGGTCATCTCTCCGGGGGTCCGCCCGCCGGAGGTCGTGTCGACGGCGTCGACGATCGCGGTCGCGATGGCACCGGTATAGAAGGCGTCCGCCCCACCGGCGGCGATCGCCCCGAGGGTCTTGCTCATCGCCGGGTTGGTCAGCACGGTGCCTTCGGTCTTGGGAGCGCCGTCCGCTTCGAGGAAGTACGCGGCGGCCGCCTCGTCCCGCGCGAGGTCGGCGGCGGAGTCCGCGATCGACTGCGCGAGCCGATCGCTGATCTCGATACCGTCGTCGGCAAGCGTCACCGCCGGTTCGAAAAGCTGCGCCCAGTCGGTCTTTCCGTGGTCGCGATGGACGTCCTCGAGCATCCGGAGCACGCCGGGCACGCCGATGGAACGGCCGCTGGCGCGGGCGTCGGGCTGCGGTTCGGTGCGGTCGGTGTCGCTGATCCAGCGCAGATAGTTCTCGGTGGCCGCTGCCGGCGCGGTCTCCCGGCCGTCGTACGCCTGGACCTGCCCGGTCGCCGCGTCGAAGTACATCAGGAACGCGCCGCCCCCGATACCCGAGGACTGCGGCTCCACCAGACCGAGCACGGCCTGGGCGACGACCAGCGCGTCCGCTGCGGTGCCGCCGTCGCGCAGCACCTCGCACGCCGCCTCCGTCGAAATCGGATTGGCGGTCGAGACCGCGAACTCTCCGGCATTCACCGCGACCATCCCGTCGCGATATCCGGTGGCGATCTCCGGGTTGGTGGACAGGTCGCGATCGGTTTCCTGCGGCGCCGGCGGTGCCGTGAGCGGTGTGCCGTTCGGTGCCGCGGTGCACGCCGCGGAGGTGTCCTGCGCGTCGCCCACCGCCGACGTGCACGCTCCGAGCACTCCAACGGCGGCCACCACGGCGATTGCGGCCCGGACACCCGGGCGGACCTCGGCTGGCGTCCTCACCCGTTCGACGCTAACAGCGGCCGGCCGGTCGCCGGGGCGGATCGGCGCGCACGCTCACAGATCGAACTTGGCAGCGTACCGGACCAGCCTCTCGATGTGGTCGCGGGCGGCGTGCAGATCGAGACGGGCGTCGCTGAGCAGGTCCAGCATCTCCCGCCGCGCGGACTCGCCGGCCCCGTGCATGTCCTCTCGGTCGAATACCTCGAGCGACTCGACGAGGTCGCCGACCCGCCGGTCGAGTGCACCGAGGTCGTGCCGCAGTGACTCCGCTCGCTCGGCCACTGTGCGGTCGGTCATCGCAATTCCCCCCGCCCAACTGGTGTACCAGGGTGTGCCTGCACCGTATCCCCCGGACCGGTCCCCCGTACCCGAAACCGGATGAGGGGCACATTCACCCGGAATGCGGCGGGGTCAGCGCAGGGCGTGGCCGAGTTCGGCGGCGCGGTCGAGCAGTTGCGCGCCGTCGCGGGCGACCACGACCCGGTCGCACACCTCCGCGTAGTCGGGCATCGCGCACGTCGCCTGCTGCCAGTACCGTTCCGGTTCCGGGGTGATCCAGGCCAGGCGGTGCACGCGGCGGCGCAGGTCCGCGAGCCGGTCGGCGCGCGCGGGCAGGCCGTTGCAGCGACCGTCGCCGACGACGAGCACCGAGGTACGCGCATCGAGGAGACCGGCGTGGTCGGTGAGCAGTTCGTCGAAGACCCGTCCGTAGTCGCTCGACGCCTCGAGATCCACGGCCGGGTGCGCCAGTACCCGTGCCAGCGCGCCGTCGCCGCCACCGGCGAGCAGTTGCTGTGTCACCTCGACGGGCCGGTCGACGAACGCGACGACGCGGCACCGGTGCGCCCGGCCGTGCATCGCCTGGGCGAGACGCAGCGTGAACGCGGTGACCGGCCGCACCGACAGCGACACGTCGGCGAGGACGAGCAGCCGCACCCGGTCCGGCCGGGGTGAGCGGACGACAAGGTGGAACGGCACCCCCTCGGTGCGCATCGATCCGCGGACGGTGCGGCGCAGGTCGAGGCGGCCGCGGGCCCGCTCGCGCGGCCGGGGACGGGCCGGGCCGCGCATGCGGCGCAGCACCTCGTGGCAGGCCAGGTCGATCTCGGCGCGGTGCGCGGCGGTCGGGTCGACCGGTGCCTCGGACGGATCGTCCGCCGGCGCTTCGACGGTCTGCGCGAGCGCCGCGACGAACGCCTCGACGGCCTCGACGAGCCGGTTCAGTTGTGCCTCGGTGAGCTGTTCGTCGGCGGTGTCGCCGCCGTAGGCGCGGTGCGGATCGTAGGCGTCGAGCCACGCCAGGATCGACGTCGGATCGTCCCACGACAGCGAACCCGACACGGCCGCACCGGGATTCGCCGACAGGTCGCCGACCGTCGCGGTCGCGGCCCGGTCGACGTCGACGGTGTAGGTGACGCCGCGGCGCCCCGAATCGGCGCCGGTGTCGACGGACAGATCCGCGTCCGCCGAGGTCATCGACACATCGTCGTCGTCCTTGTGGGGGTTGAACCCCTTGTCCGCCTCGGGGGTGTCGAACAGGTCGCCGACCTCCGCGGCGCGCTCGTTGTACTCCGCGTAGCGGGCGAGTTGCTGTTCGTCGTCGATTTCCAGTGCGGCGGGCAGGGATTCCGCGAACTGCGCGCGCAGGGGCCGGCTGTCGTCGCCGCCGGCGTCGGGGCCGGTGGTGAGGAACAGGGCGTCGAAGGCACGGTCGAACCCGGCCTGTTCGTGGGCGTACTTCGCGCACACCGCCCGCAGCGCCGCGCGCAGGACGTCGCGGTCGTGGGCACCGATGAGGCCGAGAACCCTTCGTATCTCGATGGTTTCGGCGGGCGATGCGGAGACCCCGTGGCGTCGCAGCAGTCGCGCGAACACGGCCGCGACCACGTCGAGCGGATACGCGGGGCGGCGGGCGTCGAGGTCGCTCACGCGCACGGTGTCACCGCCTCGCGCCGACACGGGCGGTGTCCCGCCCTCCCCCACCACGACCGCGGAACACCGCGGTGGTGGTGTTCGCCGGCCGGGACGCGACCGTGACTCGTTCGGCCGGTGGCACGTCGGCGACCGATTCCTCGGGGTCCGGTGTGCCGTCGAGCCGGGTCCGAGCCAGGGTGACGTCGCCGGTGTACTTGAGCAGCGCCGCGAGCAGGACGTCGCGCACGTGCCGGATCGAGCCGTCCCCGGCGTGCGCGCTCAGGACGGTGGCCGCGCGGGCGGCGTCGATGACCTCGGAGATGGACGGGCTCTTGCGCAGCGGCATCTCGCGGAGGGTACGAGCGAATTCGACGACCTCCGCGGCGGTCGCGGCCGGCACCTCGGGAGCGCGGGCGGTGACGATCTCGCGTTCGCGTTCGGGCGTCGGGTAACCGACGTGGTAGTGCAGGCAGCGGCGTTTGAGCGCGGCGGACAGTTCGCGGGTGTCGTTGGAGGTGAGGATCACCCAGGGCGCGGAGCGTGCGGTGAACGTGCCGACCTCGGGGATGGTGATCTGGCGTTCGGCGAGGATCTCGAGCAGCAGCGCTTCCATGGATTCCTCGGTGCGGTCGACCTCGTCGACGAGCAGGACCACCGGCTCGGGCGAGATCACGGCCTCGAGCAGCGGGCGGACGGCGAGGAAGCTCTCGGAGTACAGTCCGAAGTCCTGCTCGGCGAGGAAGCGGGAGGCGTCGGCGAGGTCCGGGTACGCGGCGAGCCGGTCGCCGATGCGGTCGCGCAGCATCTGCACGTGCAGCAACTGTTTGGCGTAGTCCCATTCGTACAGGGCACGGCTGTCGTCGAGGCCCTCGTAGCACTGCAGCCGCACGAGTTTGCGTCCGCCGGCCGCGGCGAGGGCCTTGGCGAGTTCGGTCTTGCCGACCCCGGCGGGTCCTTCGAGCAGCAGTGGCCGGTCGAGGACGGTGGCCAGGTGCACGACGACCGCGAATTCGTCGTCGGCGATGTAGTCGTGGCGGCGCAGCGCGTCCTTCAGTGCGGCACTGTCGGCGAAGGCGGTCATCGGTACTCCTGTCGCGCGGTGAGAACGCGCCCGGGGCAGGGCAGGGGAACGCCGCCCCGGGCGCGAGATCGGTGGATGCAGGGTCAGTAGGACCGGTTGATGCAGTGGTCGACGACCGGGATCATCGACTCGACCGTCACCTCGCGCGGGTTGCCGGGGGTGCACCAGTCGCCCTGGATGTGCTCGGAGATGGCGCGCACGGTCTTCTCGTCGCCGCGGATCGTGTCGCCGCGACCCGCGTACTTCTTGGTGTTCATCTGGTTCTTCTCGTACGAGTCGGTGCGCACGGACCCGAAGTTATCGGGGATCCCGACGTCCTTGGCGAGCCGGATCGCGGCCTCGACCGCGGCGTCGGCGGCCTGCACGGTGGTCATGTTGCGGGTGTCGACGCCCATCGCGGTCGCGATGCGGGCGTAGTGCTCGTAACGGGAGGGCAGGTTGTACTCCCACACGCGCGGCAGCGCGATCGCGTTGTTGAGGCCGTGGTGGCTGTCGAAGAAGGCGGACACGGCGTGCGAGATCGAGTGCACGATGCCCAGGCCGCCGGAGTTGAACGCCTGCGCGGCGATGTACTGGGCGTTCATCATGCCTTCGCGGGCCTTGAGGTTCCGCGGCTCGAAGACGGCCTCGCGCAGGTTCTTCGCGACCAGCTCGATCGAGTAGAGAGCGTTGCCCAGCGACGGCGCGAAGTCCAGGCGCGAGACGTACGGCTCGGAGCCGTGGGCGAGGACGTCGAAGCCGCAGTAGGCGGTGAAGTGCTGGGGGCAGCTGTAGTACAGCAGCGGGTCGTCGATGGCGAGGGTGACGATGGTGGCCTCGTCGAAGCCGACCCACTTGTGCGGGTGATCCATGTCGGAGGTGTCGGTGATGACGTACGCCCAGGACGTCTCCGAGCCGGTGCCGGCGGTCGTGGAGACGGCGATGTGCGGCGGGTTCTCCTTGTTCGTGGACTTCGCGAAGCCTTCGAACTCGTTGATGTTGCGGCCGTCGTGGGCGATGACGACACGTGCGCCCTTGGCGGCGTCGTGGCTCGA
>NZ_JADZGH010000264.1:0-3811 GCF_015865005.1 Rhodococcus sp. CX | reverse complement strand
GGCGGCGGCCTCCATGACGTTGTAGTCCTTGGGGTTGGACTCGACCTTGTCGTAGAGGACGACCTCGACCCCCTGGTATTCGATCTTGCCGATCAGTTCCTCGATGATGCCGGAGCCGCGCAGACCCGTCGTCATCAGCAGGGCACGCTTGAATCCGAGGTTCTTGGCTTCGACACCGATGATGTCGTGTGCGCCCACACCCATCAGTGCGCGCGGGAACGGATGGAACTCCTTGATCGGGAAGTCCCAGATCTGATTGAGCTCGATGGCCATCGTGTCTCTCCTCGGTCGCCGGGTGGCTCACGGTTGTGACCCACATCTCATCCGGGGTCCACCGTGGCCGACGCCCGCCCGCCGGTGAAGGGCTACCGGCCGGAACCGTCCGGTTTGCGCGCCGAAGCCGTCCGGTCGAGTGCGGCCACCTACCCGGTCGGGCAGGGTGCATGTCCCGCCGACCGGGATGCGACGAGGTCGACCCCGCGGGGTGCCCGGTACCGTTTCCTTGTCGCCAGGTCCGGCTGCTACCCTTGAACTAGAACACGTTCTAGATTGGTTCGGCTGGGCGGACGGCGACCGCACCACATGTTCAAGGCCCGGCTGTTCCGAGGCCCAGCTGTTCGAAAGCGCAGCCTGCACGACGAGAGGACGAAACACCCCATGACGACAGTCGAGGTGCCGCACGGCTCACGATCGGTGGTTCTCACCGTCTCAGCCGTCATCGAGGAGACGTCCGACGCACGCTCGCTGGTCTTCGACGTACCCGCCGAGCTGCGGGACAAGTTCGCGTACAAGCCCGGGCAGTTCCTCACACCCTGCGCATCCCCAGCGACCTCACCGGCTCGGTGGCACGCTGCTACTCGCTCGCGAGCTCGCCGTTCACCGACGACTCTCCCAAGGTCACCGTCAAGCGCACCGTCGACGGTTACGGCTCGAACTGGCTGTGCGACAAGATCTCCGCCGGCGACCGCATCGAGGTGCTCCCGCCGTCCGGCGTGTTCACCCCGAAATCGCTCGACCAGGACTTCCTGCTGTTCGGCGCCGGCAGCGGCATCACCCCGGTCATCTCGATCCTCAAGTCGGCCCTGACCCAGGGCAGCGGCCGCGTCGTGCTCGTCTACGCCAACCGCGACGAATCGTCGGTCATCTTCGCCGAGGAACTGCGCGCCCTGGCCGACAAGTACCCGACGCGCCTGACCGTCGTGCACTGGCTCGAATCCGTGCAGGGCCTGCCCACGGCCGACCAGCTCGCCGCGCTCGCCGCCCCGTACACCGGGTACGAGGCGTTCATGTGCGGCCCCGGCCCGTTCATGGACACCGTGCACGCCGCGCTGCACGCCGCGGGCATGGAGCGCAGCCGGGTCCACGCCGAGGTGTTCAACTCGCTCGCCGGTGATCCGTTCGCCGACGTCGCGCCGGTCGAGGTCAGCGACGAGGAAGCCGCCGACGCCGCGACCGTCGAGGTCGAGCTCGACGGCGAGACCCACACCCTGACGTGGCCGCGCAAGCAGACGCTCGTCGACATCATGCTCGCGAAGGGCATCGACGTGCCCTACTCGTGCCAGGAAGGCGAGTGCGGTTCGTGCGCGTGCACCGTCCTCGAGGGCGAGGTGGAGATGGAGCACTGCGACATCCTCGACCCCGAGGACATCGAGTCCGGTTACATCCTGGGCTGCCAGGCCAAGCCGGTCAGCGACAACCTCAAGATCCAGTTCTGACACGCTGAAGCGCTGAGACGGCGGGCGCCCGGGTGTCCGCCGGCTCAGCGCAGTGCCCGCAGCCGGGCCCGTTCGGCCGGCTCGAGGTGCTCGGTCGCGTAGCTCAGCGCGGTGCGGCCCATCGCCGCGGCGTGGACGTCGAGAAAACTCACCAGCAGCGCGCGGTCGACGCGTTTGCCGACCTCCCGCAACATCCACCCGGTCGCCTTCTGGATCAGGTCCCGCCGGTCGTCGAGTACTCGCGCGGCCAGCGTCAGCGTCGGTTCGGCCTCCCCTGCCTTGACGAACGCGAAGGTCGCGAGCAGCCCGGCCCGGCGGCGCCACAGGTCCGGGTCGTCGACGAGTTCGGTCAGCAGCCCGGCCCGGTCGGGATGCTCGCGCACCCATTCGCCGACGATGCGGTCCGCCGACGAGTCGACCAGATCCCAGTTGTTCACGCGACCGCGGTTCAGTGCGTCGAGGTAGCACTCGACGATCCGGTCCCGGGCGTCGCGGTCGCGGGCGAACCGGTCGGCGAGGATCAGCAGTCCCGCCAGGCGGTGTTCGTGGATCGGGCTGTCGAGCAGGGCCCGCGCCTCGGCGATCGGCAATGTCCGGAAGCGGCGGACGACCGCCCGTGTCTGCGGGACCCGCAGCCCGAGGAACTCGTCGCCCTCCCCGTATTCGCCCGGTCCGGTCTTGAAGAACCGGCGCAGGTGCGCGGCCGCGGCCGGGTCGGCGAGGGCGTCGAGCGCGACCCGCACGTCCTCGGTGCTCTTCTCATCGGTCACGGCTGACGAGAGTACGGCGTCCGCACCGGCGCCCTCCCGGATCCGGGCCGTTGTCACGCCCGCCGACCGTCAGATGACGATTCGGCAAAAACACGCCCTGAACTGGGACGCAGCGTTACCGCACCGCAACCGTCGGACATCTTGACCGACCGGTCGATCAGACCTATACCGAAAGACGGAAGGACACACTCTCACGAGGAGGCTCACCATGTTCTCCGACAGCCGGCTGCAGGACTATGTGGCCGTGGTTCTGGGCGTCTTCGCCGCCCTGTCGCCGTTGTGGCTCGACACCAACGACGCGGCCATGTGGTCGCTGATCGTTCTCGGTGTGCTGGTCGCATTGTGCGGCATTGCGCAGATCGCACGGCCGACGATGGCCGCGATCGACTACGCAATGGGTGTCTTCGGTGTGCTGATGTTCCTGTCCCCTTGGGTCTTGGGATACACCGAGTACACGGGCGCCTCGTGGACCGCGTGGATCGTCGGTGTTCTCACCGTCGTCGTCGCCGTCGCGGCCCTGCCTGTCATGAACGCTCGCATGCACGGAGGCGGACTGGCGACCCATCACTGATCCGCACCTGATACCGGGACCCGGGGCGAGCGGCCGACGTGCCCTCGCCCCCTCTCGGATCACCGAAGGTGGTGCGCAGGTGAGTACACACGTTCCCCGGCGACGCCGGCGCCGCCCGCAACAGGACGGCGAGGCCCGCACCCGCATCCTCGATGCCGCCGAAAAGCTGTTCGCGACCCACGGTTTCGACGCAACCGCCACCGCGTCCATCGCTGCGGCGGCAGACGTGCCGAAAGGCCTGATCTTCTACTACTTCCCGACCAAGGAGGCCATTCTCGAAACACTCGTCGCCGAACGAATGCCGACCGAACCCATCGACGACGTGAACGCGCTGGTCGAACCCGGCGACCCGGCCGCCAGCCTCGTGAACCTCGACACCGCGCTGAACCTGCGCGACCACCGGTCGTCGGTGCTGCGGGTGATCATCTGGCGCGAGGCCGACACCCATCCGGACATCCGGTCCCACCTGTACCGGCTGCGCTCGCACCTGCACGACATCACCGTGCGGCTGCTGCAGGCCAGCGCCCCCGGCCCGGTGCAGCCGGGCACCCTGCGGGCCTGCGCGACCGCGTGGGTGTCCGCGATGTTCTCGGCGGCCAGCACCGACCGGTGGCTCGACCTCGACGGACTGCCCCGCAACCGCGAGGACCTGCGTACCGTCGCCCGGGTCATCGCGGCCGGGATGACCGGAATGGGGAAGCTCTCGTTCGGATGAGCGGTCAGCCGACGGCGTCACCGGCGGGGGCGAGCAGGAT
>NZ_JADZGH010000041.1:128686-129039 GCF_015865005.1 Rhodococcus sp. CX | reverse complement strand
GCGTGGCCAGCTCGCGCGGGCGCAGCCGGCGCCCGTCCGGCAGCACGACGTCGAGCAGGTCGTCGTAGACGCCGCGGTCGAGGCCGTCGCGGATCAGGTGGTCCTTGATGCGGTCGGAGTCGAGGACCCGCCAGCCTTTGCCGGCCAGACCGCGGGATTCGATCGCGGAGGACTTACCCGCGCCGGGGACACCGGCGGTGACGATCGCGCACCGACCGTCCCGGTCGATACCGTCCTGCTCGGCCAGGTAGGCGTCGACGATCGCGGCGCGGGTGTGGCGCCGAGACGGGTCGTCGGCATACAGACGAAACGACGCCCGGTCACCACCGGCGTCGAGGACACCACCGGGCGCG
>NZ_JADZGH010000041.1:120238-128578 GCF_015865005.1 Rhodococcus sp. CX | reverse complement strand
GAGAGCAGATCCCCGGCCCGTTCGATCTGATCCCAGCTGCCGCGCACGTACACGTCGGCGGCAGGATCGTCCTCGGGTGGGCCCCCGAAGGTGTAGTCCCAGTGCTCGAGCTCGTCCATCATCTGCTCATGGGTGAGCTCGCCGACCGCGTACCGCAGCATCACCTCACGAGGGGTGCGCTGCCGGACCTCCGGCCGCAGGCGGGCCTTCTTCAGCAGCCGGCTGATCTCCGGCTGCTCCACCCCCACACGACGTGCGATCTCACGCTGTGACCATCCGGCCTCGGACGCGGCAAGCACGGCGCGGATCTTCTCGAGCTGCGCCAGTTCCGCGCGCGGGGAGATCGCGCGCAGTTGCCGCTCGATGTCCTTCTCGAACGCCACCGACATCGTCTTCACCACCTCAACCGGGGATATACCAAATAGTATCACCTCGGGCTCTGCCTGCACCGCTGCTCAACCTGGCCTGTCGAGGTATCGGTCAGTGACCGGGCTGCTACGCAAGAGCTCGTAATCACACCGGGCCGGACTCGCACGGCCGGCTACCCCGGCAACGGAACGCCCCGCCCACGGGACGCCCTCGAGCCGCGCGCAGCGCGAAGGTGTTTCAGCGGATCTAGCTGCGTCGATTCCCCGTCTCCTGCTGGGTTTGCCGACCGCCGGGATAAGGGTTGGGCCGCTGGTAGGAGGGGTGGGGTGTCGGCAGCTGCGGGCGACCCGATCCCCGTACCTCTGTCCGGGCGGGAGAGCAAACGCCTTAAGGGGCAACCCAGCCGTGGATGTCTTTCATGACCGTGTGGGTCGTGGTGCCGTCGAGTGCACCGGGATCTCGAGGTACCACGGGGTCGGTACGCGGCTGGAGCGACGGCGCATCATCGGTCGGTATCACCATGGTTCCGGCCGGGTTCGCGATACGGGAGTGTCGAGATCGACTGTCGGAGTACTGGTCTCCGCCACCGGAGGAACGGCGCGCATGGTCGAAGACCAGCGCAGCCAGCCGGCGCGCACCCCCTCGTACTTGCGGCCCTGCCCGCGGGTGATCTCCCGCAACCGGTCCGGTTCGACGAAGAACACCAACTGCCAACCGCCGACGACCAGTTCAGCGATGACCGGCGCCGGCCCCCGCCCAGCACCGCGGTCACGGCGCGCGGCATCGGCGAGGACGTGCACGTCGACCGAGGTCGCGGCCGGATTCGATCCCGGCACCGAGAAATGCTCCCGGCTCCTCCACACTCCGTACATCCCATTCCTCGATCCACCGGTCCGGCCGCAGCCGAACCGTCCGCACCCCCGCGCTGTCCGGTGCACAGTGACCCAGACAGTCCCGCAGAGCAGGTAGCGGGTCGACACCCCGCCCACACCGCCGCCGACAGCACACCCTCTCGGGGGCTCATCCACTCCGTGAACCCCATCTCCTTCGCTACCGTGCCAAGCCATGGACACGACCCTGCACACACCACACCCCTGGCCGCACCCTCCGAGGGCCCGAACCCCGCCACCAGGCCGAGCCTTGACGAGCTAGATCGGGAGTGCGACACCGAGTTCAAGGGGAAATCAATAATGGAGCCAGGATTGACGAGGCCCGCGGTTACGCACCACACGGCGATGCCCCGCATCCGCCTTACTCAGTCGTCGCCGGTTCAAACCTCAATAGCGTTTGCGTCGAACAAGGATTGGCCTCGCGAGGGAGCTATCCATATCAGATCTGACGTTGCGGGGCCGGCGTTGCCGCTCCGACCTTCCTCGCCGCTGGGGAGGGATCGAACCGACTCCACCTCATACCTGCCGTTTCACCACCACGGCGCCACCGCGCTCGGCCGGGAACGAACCGGCCGTACACGCGACAAGTCGTCATCGCGGCCCACGTCCTTCCCGCGCCGGATCAACAGGTACGTCGCCGCGACCATCGACAAGGTGACGTGTCGGTACCACGCCCGGTATCCGCGGACCTGATAGTCCTTGAGACCGGCTTCTTTTCGGGCGACTCGGAGACACTTCTCGATTGCCGACCGTCCCTCGGCGACTCGGGCGAGTTCGGACAGGATGCAGCCAGCCGGGCCGAAGCACAGGTAGTAGGCGATGTCGGACGGGTCGGTGATCGATCGTCCGGCGAGGAGCCAGTTCCCGAATTGTCGTCCCGACCTGTGGAGGTCCACTGCCGCCCAGTCTCGAACACGATGTCCCGTCAGCTCGTCGCCGTGGCTGAGCCTGTGCCATACCGTCTCCGACAACTCGCCGATCACCTCGCGGGCCGTGCAGACCTGCAGGTGTGCCGTGGTCACGCGGCAGTCGCCCGGAATCTCGAGGACATGCGGGACGCTCCGCTCCTCCAGTGATCTCCGCAGATTCTCCGATCGCCCATAGAGGACGCCGGCAGTGAACCAGGCGAACGGCACGTTTGCGTCGAGAGCTCGGCCGAGCATCGTCTCGGCTAGATCGGCCGGGCTCCGGTACCCCACCGAGTCGTCGATGCCGGCCGCACGGCATCGGTCCCGATGGTCCGTCCATTCTCTCGGCAGGTACAGCTCCCGGTCGATCAGGCCCCACCCTTTCTGGGATGCGTACGCCAGGAAGATCCCGGTCTGGGCGTTGCTTGTCCTTTCGGTTTTCGATACCCAGGGCGCCACCCCGGCAGACCGGTCGCCTCGCTTCGGGAAACACAGGTCGCCAACAATCAGCAGGCCCTGCCAGACATCACCGACCAACTGGACCACCAGGTCACGCACGTCGTCGCGTACGCCATCCTCATCCCACGATGCTGCGTTCAGCAACCGTTGCATCCCCTCCGGGCCGGTCTCGCCCGCCGCCTCCGCCAGGGTCCACCCGTTCTTGCGCTCGATATCGCCCAAGAGGCCGTGGACATAAGCCCACATCCGCCGGCGCGGTTCGACGCGCGGGAATCGATGTGCGAACCGGGCACAGAAGACCTCGAATGCGGGCCCGGGCGAGCGCCCCTCACCACCGTCGGGGCCGGCAACCAATTGCGTGCGATCCGAATCTTTGGTCACGATCTGTCGTTGTAGAGCATCCCCGCCTGCCGAGGAACACTCGACCGCCACAGGTGATGTAGACCACTCCTGGGCATCGAGGGTGGGCTCGGTTCCCGAAGGCAACGTCGCAGACCCTGCGAATCCCACGTTCTGCGCCCCGACCCAGGCTGTGTCGCGGGACGCGCTCTACTGCATCCGTCGTTGAACAGCAAGCACATCGCAGAACCACCCTGTCGACCCCGACAGTCGGCTCGTGTCCCGGCATACCGGATGGAGCCGAAGATGTCGTTGTTTCGTCGTTCCGGGCCTTCTTATGGTTCGCGGTGACGTCGTCACTTCCGCTGGGGTATCAGCCCCTCCGCGACCTACACCTCAGAAGGTTCAGGTGACCATGGACAACCACCGCCGGCAGAACACCGCCGCACAACCCTACGAATCCGGTCCCCCGAGTCCGGAATCCACCATTTCGCGGAAGATCTCGTTCCGGATCGTTCCGATGCTGTTTCTCGGCGCACTGCTCAGTTACGTGGACCGCACAAACATCGGCGTGGCCAAACTCGAAATGCAGGCGGACCTCGGCCTTTCCGAGGCTGCCTTCGGTCTGGGCGCCGGCATCTTCTTCATCGCGTACGTACTCTTCGAGGTCCCGAGCAACATCGCACTTCACCGGGTCGGCGCCCGAATCTGGATTGCCCGCATCATGGTGACGTGGGGCCTGGTGACTTCCTTGATGTCACTGGTCGACAACGTATGGATGTTTTACGGCATGCGGTTCCTGCTCGGTGCCGCGGAAGCGGGCCTGCTACCCGGCGTGGTGTACTACCTCACCCGCTGGGTACCGTCCGCGAACCGTGGGCGAATCCTCGGACTCTTCTTCCTTGCCATCCCGGTCGCCTCGGCCATCGGCTCCCCTCTGACGAGCACTCTCATGTCGTTCCACCCGTGGGGTCTTCACGGATGGCAATTCATGTTCCTGGCCGAGGGACTACCCTGCCTGCTCCTCGCCGCGGTGATCATCAAGTTCCTCCCGAACGAGCCGGGCGATGCCCGGTGGCTCGACGCTTCGGAAGCGCAATGGATCACCGACACGATCCGCCGGGAGAATTCCGGCGTCACCGGGGACGGAAACGGCCACTCGTCGTGGACGGACGGCCTGAAAAATATACGGGTGCTTGCGCTTTCGGCCGTGTACTTCTCGATGGTCGTGCCCATCTACCTCATGGGCTTCTTCCTCCCCTCGATCATCAAGGAGATGACCGGCGGCACCGTCGGCACGACCGGCATCGGCTACATCGCTGCAGTACCGTACATCTTCACCGGAATTGCCATGGTGGTGATCTCCCGGAGTTCGGACCGAACCCAGGAACGTATGTGGCACTTCGCTGTTCCCACTTTGATCGGTGCGGGCGGATGGGTGGTCGCAGCGGCCACCGTATCGTCGAGTCCGCTCGTCGCCGCCATCGCGATCTGCATCGGCACAGTCGGTGCGATGGCCACGATTCCGACGTTCTGGACCACCGCCCCGAAAGTCGTCGCCGGTGCGGCCGCCGCGTCCGGAATCGCGTTGATCAGCAGCATCGGCAACATCGGCGGATTCGTCTCCCCGTACATGTTCGGCGTCATCCGCGACGCGTTCCCCGGCGAGACCGGCAACAGCGTCTCCTTCCTCGTCGGCGCGATCGTCCTCGGGATCGGGGGTGTGCTCATGATCGCGCTCTCCAAGAATCTTCCGGCCACCACACCGAAGAGTACGAAAACTGCTCAACTCCAGAATGACTGACCCAACCGACCGATCGGTTCTCCCGAATTCCCCTACACGAGGAAACCTGTGATCCACTACACCGATACCGAATTCCATCCCCGCGACCTCACCGACCGGACCTGGACCGAAACCACCGTCCTGATCATCTCCGTCCCCGAGGCAGGAATCCTGGGCAACGCCTACGTGCTGGCCCGACCCAACCTCGGCGTCACCCTCTCCTCGGTCATCCTGGGACAGGGCTTCTGCCGCCAACCCTACGAGGTCGACTTCACCGATCCTCAGATGCACCTACCCTGCCCAGAATCGTTCAGCAATTACTCCCTGGAGAACGGCCTGACCGTCTCCTCGGACGGTCCGCGCAACTACCGGATGCAATACAAGAATGCCCTCGGCGCAGCGAGTTTCGACCTCACCTTCGAGGGACTCCACGACCCGTTCGACCCACACGACCCGAACCAGAACCCACTGCTCGACATCGATCGAGCCACATCGAACGATCCACGCAAAGGCAACGAATGGGAGAACGGACACTTCGAAGTCAAAGGCCGCATCCGCGGCGAGCTGGAACTGCGAGGCAAGACCTACCAGGTCGAATCCTACGAGGGAATGGACCACAGCTGGGGACCCCGCCCCGAAATCGGCACCCGCTCGGTTTCGTGGGTCTCGATCAACTTCGGTGAAGAATTCGCCATGCACATGGCCGTCCCGATGCGGATCGAACGCGGACAGGTGTTCTACGACAAGATCCGCTTCGGCTACGTCGTCGACCACGGCGAAGTCCACGGCCTGGTCGACGGGACAATTCGAGCCGAGCGCGTCGACATGCTCGCGTTCAGCAACCACGTCACCGCCACCGACGTCCGCGGCAAGAAGCACGAGTTCTTCGGCAGCGCGATCGCGGGCCACCCGTGGTACACGTTCAACCCGTCCCACGTCTGCTACCAGTCACTGTTCCGATACGAGCGTGGCACCGCCGTCGGCTACGGCGAGATGGGGGACATCTTCGGCTTGGACTACCTGGCCGAGCGGATGTCCCGCCACGGCCGCGAGAAGTAGGAGCAATCTCGAATGACCAGCGCAACCCTGCCCCTGCCCGACCGAGACTGGGCCGACGACCCGACCGACGCCCAAATCGAACATCTCCGCGCGCTGTATCCGACCGAGCCCGAAGTGGATCGGACACTGACCCGCAAGATGAAGCGCCGCGCGCTCGGCCCGTACCGGCGGATGGACCTCGACGAGTTCGTCCGGCATGTCGAGTCTTTCCTCTCCGCCCGCATCGACGACCCCTTCCGGGTGTCGGATGCACGATGGTTCACCGGCGGTGTGTCCAAGATTCAGATGGGATTCACCTTGCACCGCAAGGATTCCGAGTCCTGGGTGAGCGAACGGATGGTGGTCCGGATGGATCCCGCCGAAGGGTCGAATGCCACCAGCCGGCTCCGTGAGTTCGAGCTCGTTGGCGCCGTGCAGGGCACGATCCCCATCCCCCGTCCGCATTTCATCGACGTCGAGGGGGAATTCTTTCCGGAACCCGCCTTGTTCTACTCCTATGTCTCCGGGGTCACCAAACCGTCGGCGACCACCACCGGGAAGATCAGCGGTCTGGGCACGAACTTCGGCCCGGGCGCCCGCGAACCACTGGCCGACCAGTTCATGTCCTCTCTGGCGGCCCTTCACACCTTCGATCTGTCCGCAACGACGTTCACCAGCCTCAGCCGACCCCGGATCGGAACCGACGACGCGGCGCGGTGGCTCCTCAACCAAGCTCGGCGCACGTGGGAAGAAGACCGGGCGGAGGACCTGCCGCTCATGGACGTGGCGGAGCAGTGGATGCGTCACCACCTGCCCGCGCTCGACCACGTCGGCATCGTCCACGGTGACTACCGCAGCGGCAACTTCCTCTACGACGAATCCACCCTCGAAATCACGGCCTGGCTCGACTGGGAACGCGGCCATCTCGGTGACCGGCACCGCGACCTCGCGTGGACCACGCAGTCCACCTTCGGCCACTACGACGAGGACGGCCGCTACCTGGTGTGTGGACTGGTCCCCGAAGATGACTTCTACCGACGTTACGAGGACGCCACCGGTCTGGCCGTGGATCCGGAGAAGATCACCTTCTACAAGATCCTCAACGCGTATCAGATCGTGGTCTCCACCCTGGCCTCGGCGCATCGGGTCGCCAAGCTGGGCAAGTCGCATCAGGACGTGGTCCTGTGCCGGGTCAAGGGCATGGCTGCGGTCGCAGCCGACGAGCTGAACACTCTCCTGAGCGAGGTGCTGTAATGGATCACTCGCGCAACACTCTCGGAGCTCTGCGCAAATCCCTGGTCGACGGCGTCGCGCCGGCGGTGGACCGGTCCGATCCCCTTGCCTCCGAGCAACTCCCCCTCGTCGTCGACTACCTGGAATTCCTGGGTACGCGGATCTACCGGATCCACGAACGGTCCCGGTTCGAGCTTGGCGAGTATCTCCGAATGGCCGAGGGTTTGCTGGCGCGGCTGCCGCAGCCGGCGACCGCCACCCTCGCCGAGCACATCGATGCCGGCAGGACTGCACGCGAGTCCGCGTCCACAGGCACCACCGAGCTCATCGAGTGGGCCGGCGCTCTTGCCACCGCTGTGAGCACAGTCGTGCAGGACGAGTCGCTTCCGGACGACGTCCGCCGAGCCTTGGGCCGGTGGGTCGTCGAATCCTCCCGACCGCTTCTGGCCTTCCAGCGATCCTGGTACGCGCCGTTCGGGTTCGAGGCCGACCGCGGTCGGCTCCGGAGCATCGACGAGTTGCTCTAGACAGGATGCTGCACACCACGTGTGCGATGACCTGGGCCCACACCTCGACGGATGAGGGCCCAGGTCCGGCGCATGTGCGTGATGGCGGACAGCTCACAGCGGGGCCAGCGGATCTTCGCTTGTCGTCGCTGGGAGTCCGAATCGATATCCACACAGCGAGCGCACCTTACGGTTTGCTCGCCCGAGCATTTCGGGTCACACCGTCTCGGTCTCGAGCGCAACCGGATGGGTACCGGCCCGGCCCGGGTCGGTCTTGTCGAAGAACTGAGCCGATCGCTCACGGATGGCGGGGTTGTCGCCGCAGAGTGCGTAGCCGAGCAGGGCTTCGAGTTTGAGTTGGTCGTCGAGGGGCCGGCCGATGACCTCGAAGATGGTTTCCTTTGCCGATTCCATGGCCTTCTGATCGTTGCGCAGGATCTTGGCGACGAGGTCGTTGGTCGCGGACTCGAGGTCGTCGTGGGGCACGACGCGGGAAACCAGGTTGGCGTGCAGGGCGCGCTGAGCGTCGATCGGCTCACCGGTCAGTTCCATCTCGAGGGCGATACCGACCCCGACGGTGTTGACCAGACGCACGATCCCACCGTCCGCCGGGTGCATGCCTCGGCGCAGTTCGAACGAGCCGAATTGTGCTTTGTCCGAGGCGATCCGGATGTCGCAGGCGAGGGCGAGCTCGAGCCCTCCACCGAGGACCCAGCCGTTGAGTGCGGCGACGATCGGTTTGTAGATGCGGTGCTGGCCCCGGGTGATGCCGCCGGCGAAGCCGTCGGGCAGTTTGTTGCGCGCGAGCATCGGGC
>NZ_JADZGH010000041.1:118233-120228 GCF_015865005.1 Rhodococcus sp. CX | reverse complement strand
CGGCGCAGAAAGCGTCTCCGGTTCCGGTGAGTACGGCCACCCGCAGGCTGTCGTCGGCGGCGAAGTCCGCCCAGATGTCGCGGAGCAGTTCGTGGGTTTCGACGTCGATGGCGTTCTTGACCTCGGGGCGGTTGAGCCGGATGTGTGCGACGGGACCGCGCTTGTCGTAGACGACCTTGGACATGATTTGTCTCCTTGTGGGATTCAGGACGAGACCGTGGTGAGGATGTCGGGGGTGGTGGAGCGGTGGAACCCGTTGAACGGTTCGTTGTGGACGGCGGGCTGCAGTTGCCACCAGCCGCGGCGGGCATTCGGTGCGCCGCCGTCGACGCGCATGCAGGATCCGGTCACGAACCGAGCGGCCGGGGACAGCAGGTAGACGATCGCTGCGGACACTTCGGCTTCGGTGCCGAAGCGTTGCAGTGGGATGCCGGGCGTGACCTCGTGCTGGATGAACTCGCGGTCCTTTTCGTCGTAGGTGTCCAGGCCGCTCGAGGCGATCGACCCGGGCGCGACGGTGTTGACCCGTACTCCGGCGGCGGCCCATTCGGTGGCGACGCTCTCGGTGAGGGTGAACATTCCGCCACGTGCCGCGGCGGAGTGGGAGAAGTGCGGCCAGCCGTGCCAGATGTCGGCGATCATGTTGACGATGGAGCCGCCGTGTTGTGACATCGAGCGGTTGAACACCTCGCGCATCACGATGAAACCGCCGGTGAGGTTGTTGCGCACGACTGCTTCGAAGCCCTTGGTGGAGATATCTTTCAGCGGTGAGCGGTACTGCCCGCCGGCGTTGTTGACCAGACCGTCGATGCGGCCTCGGTCCGCCACGATGGCGTCGACTACCGCGGCGACGCCGTCCTCGTCTCGGATGTCAGTGACGTGCGTCGATACCGATCCCCCGTCCTCGGTGATCTCGGCTTGCACTGTGTCGAGCTTGTCCTGGTTGCGGCCGACGATGGCTACGTGTGCGCCGAGAGAAGCGAGTTCGTGCGCGGTGCAGCGGCCGATTCCGCTTCCGCCGCCGGTGACGACGACCGTCTGTCCATCGAAGAGATTTGGTGCATATATGGATTCGTAAGGCATGGTGACTCCTTCCTCAGGCGCGGTCGCCGTACTTGGCGCGCAGCGCAAATTTCTGGATCTTGCCGGTCGCGGTGCGCGGGAACTCGTCGACGTACTCGACGCGTTCGGGGACCTTCCACACGGCGATCTTGTGTTCGTCGACGAGGTGCCGCCGCAGGTCGTCGACGGTCAGGCGGGTGTCGTCTCGCGCCACGACGACGGCGCAGGCGCGTTCTCCGACCGCCTCGTCGGGCAGTCCGACCACGGCGACGTCCGCGATGGCCGGGTGCTGCAGCAGGGCCTCTTCGACTTCACGGGCACTGATGTTGAACCCGCCACGGATGATGATGTCCTTGATCCGGCCCGTCACCCGCAGGTAACCTTGCTCGTCGATCCGGCCCAGATCTCCTGTGCGCCACCATCCTTCGGAATCCTGACCTTCCGCCGTGAGCTCGGGCCGGCCCCAGTACTCGAGCATCCGTCCCGGACCGCGGTATCGGATCTCGCCGTCGGTTCCGGGGGCGGATTCTTTCCCGTCGACGTCCACGATTCGCAGTTCCACACCGGGTACCGGTGCACCGTCGGACGTAGCGACGCGGTCGACGGAATCCTCGGGTCGGCAGACTGTTGCCATCATGATCTCGCTGGAACCGTAGGCGCTGACCACGCGGCATCCCGACAGCCGGTCCTGGGCTTCTTGCACGAGGGAGGTCGGGATGGCGGCGCCGGCAGTGAGCCAGAACCGCAGCCGTGACACGTCGTGAACGGCCGGGTCGTACGCGTCGAGCAGCATCCGAATGAACGGTGCCGGACTGGCGGTGCCGGTGCACCGGTAGGCGCCGATCCGCTCGAGTGCAGCGGTCGGACTGAAGACGTCGAGCAGGTGCGCATGGGCCCCGGCAATGGTCGGGGCCATGACACCAAGGGTCAGTC
>NZ_JADZGH010000041.1:105629-118094 GCF_015865005.1 Rhodococcus sp. CX | reverse complement strand
CGCGGACGGCGCCGGCGGCAGGGCCACGTCGTGTGCTGCCGCGAGCAAGGCGGTGAGATCGAGGCCGCCGTCCGCGCCGGCCGCGCGCACCGTGACGTGGAAGGACACCGTCGGGACCTCGGCGGCGATGCGTGCTCCCATCGCTGCGTGGTCGAATCCGCGGAATTGCCCCGCAGTGACCAGACCGATTGCCTGGCAGTTTTCGACGATGAACCGGACTTCGTGCTCGCGGTAGACCGAGACCACCGGCACCGTGACGGCGCCGAGCCGGGTCAATGCCGCGTAGATGAGGAAGAACTCGTTCCAGTTGGGGAGCTGGACGACGACCCGGTCTCCGGGGCCGACGCCGAGTTCCCGCAGGGCGCAGGCGAGATTCCATGCGCTGCTGCGGAATTGGCCGTAGGTGTATGCACTCGTACCGTCGGAGAGGTACGGCTGGTCCGGATCGACATCGGCCCAGTGGTCGATCGCGGTGACGAAGGTCGAGCGGTTCCAGTAGCCGGCCTCGTAGTAGGCGCGCACCTGGTCCTCGAATCGGGGATCTGCGCTGACAGTCATGGGATTGCCCTTCTGGCTTCGACGCGGCGCGCTCCCGCCGCGTGAAAAAGTTATACCGCATTAACTATCAGACCAAAAGGGTGAATTTTTCGGACGCAGACCACGCCCACCGGGCGGTGACGTACGAATAGAACCAGGTCGTGGGCACATCAGCAGCAGCCCCACGATCGACTGGCGAAGAAATTTGTTATTCCGCTTTAACAAACTGGCGGCATCGGTGGAGAACCCGGCCCGCCGCTGATCAAGAACCTTCGACCGGAAGACCGATCACGGCATAGGCCGCCCGGCGCAGCATGGCCTTGAGCCGGTCGTCGGACATGCCCACGTTGTGGACGAGCGCCGACTGGATTGTTCCGATCGTGGCGTGGACCAGAACCCGGGCGGCGGACTCGTCCAGCGACGGATCGAGCTCTCGCACGACATGCACCCACTCCTCGACATACTGGCGCTGTTTGCGGCGCAATCGCATTTGGTCGTCGGGTGGAAGGTGCTCTACCTCGCGGTAGTACACACGCGCGAACTCACGCTCGTCGACGACGAAGTCGACCTGACGTTCGATGAGAGCGCGCAACGCGGCGGGGATGTCTTCCCTGCGGCCGACAATGACGTTCTCCTCGCGCAGCAACCCGTCGAGGGAGCGATCGAACAGAGCCAACAACAGCGTGGCCTTGTTGTCGAAGTGACGGTAGACCGCCGCACCGCTGATCCCGACGCGGGCGCCGATATCCGCCATCGACACCGCGTGGAAGCCCCGTTGAGCCACCAGCTCGGCTGCTGCGGCGAGGATCTTCTCCTTACGGTCGGGATCGCGGCGACGAGCCAACGGTGCGGCATCGGTCATGGCCTCGGATCTCCGGCGTCGTTCGGGCAAGCGGACGCTCGAAGCATAAAGGTCGACCCGTTCCCGACCGGAAGAGGCACTTGCCACGAACAACATTTGGCCTTACGGTCAGTCCATAGCTACTGAAAGGGTCGAAATGGTGCTCCGCGTCGGTCTGTCGGTCACAGACTCCCTGCTGGTCCCGGACCCGCTCGCACGGCGGCGACTGCTCACTTCCGCCGCCGATGCCGGGTTGGACCACATCACCGTGGGTGACCACATCAGTTTCCACGGCGGTACCGGCTTCGACGGGATGGTCTCCGCCACGTCGGTGCTCGCGGCCCACGACACGCTCTCCGTCGTCATCGGTGTCTATCTACTGGGGCTGCGGCATCCGATGCTCGCCGCACGCCAGATCTCGACCATCTCACAGCTCGCCCCGGGCCGGTTGGTCCTCGGCGCGGGAGTCGGCGGTGAGGACCGCTCCGAGATCTCCAACGCCGGGGTGGATCCCCGCACCCGGGGGCGCCGCTTGGACGAAACACTGGAGGTTCTCCGAGCGTTGCTGTCCGGCGAAGAGGTCACCCACACCGGAGAGTTCTTCACCCTCGAACGTGCCCGGATCCTGCCCACGCCCCAGCCAGCCGTGCCGATCGTCATCGGCGGCCGAGGCGACGCCGCCATCCGTCGAACCGCGAAGTACGGCGACGGATGGCTCGCCATCTTCTCCACGCCCCGCCGATTCGCCGAAACCCGCACCGCGATCCTCGAGGCCGCCGCCCGAGAGAACCGCACTCCGAGCACTTTCGGTGTCAACGTCTGGTGCGGTCTCGACGACGATGCCGCCACAGCCGACCGCCTGGTGGGCGAGCAGATGCACGCGCTCTACCGCCTGCCCCGGGACAAGTTCCGGCACCTGGCACCGGCCGGCACACCCGAACAGGTTGCAGACTGGCTGCGCGCGTTCGTCGACGCAGGAGCGGACAACATCACGCTCGTCCCGGCCGCCACCTCGATGGAGGCTTCCATCGAGCATGCCGCCGCCGTGCGGAAACTGCTCGTCGAAAGCTGATCTCGCCGCGGCGACGGATCCCGCACACCGGCCTCGCAGCGCAGGTCGTCGGCACGACCGACCAGGACGACAAGGAGGCGAGCACCATGACACCCCCTGCGCCGGCCTCGGCGGCACTACCCCGGTTGCTCGGCGGGTTGCTTTCCCGGGCAGCCACGCTCGCCGGTTTCGCGTCCGCAGACGTGCTCGTCTCGGACGACTCCCGCGGCGTGCTCCTCCCCCTTCCCGGCATCGGAACCGCGTCGACACCGCGCCGCGTTCGGTCGGACTGCCCGCTCGTGCGTCGTGCACTGAACTCCCCCGACACCGTGCACGCATCGGGCCGATCGCTGTCCGGAACCGACCTCGACGGACCCGGTGTCGCCCGGATGTGCCTGCTACGACTGTCGAACGACGGTGCAGAACCCACTCGCCTCCTCGTCCTCACCGATGCCGATCCCACAGCCGAGTTCACCGACCAGCAGAGAACCGCCCTCACCGCGCTCCGCACACTGCTCGACGACGCCGCCACCACCGCCCTCGACACGGAAGAACACAAGCGGCGATGGCGGGACCTCGAGCAGAGCCGGCGACTGGCCGCCGAACGAACCTTGGTCGACGAACGTCTCGACGACGCCGTCACCGCGGTCGACTGCATGTCTGCGATCGTGCGCACCTGTTCCGCGCTCGCCGGCAAGTCCGTGCTGCTGTTCGACCGACGCGGCCGCACCATCGCCGCCGCGACCCCCGACACGGCCGGCCACGTCACAGCACCGGCGTTGACGGACATCCTCCGCGCGCACAACCCCGGAACAGTCACCACCCCCGACCCGGTCGTACTCGCGGCCGGTCCCACCACCGGATTGACCCGCCGCAAGATCGTCACCCCGGTCGTCGAACGCGGCGAACACTTCGGATGGCTCGTGATCGACGAACATCCGTCGCCGCTGAGCCCGACGGACGAGTACACCGCCGCCCGCAGCGCGCGCCGAATCGGCGCCCAGTTCCTCGTCCAACGCCGCATCGCGCGGGTTGCATGGAACGCGAAGTCTTCCCTCACCCGCCAACTTGTAAGAGGCACCGGGGCTTTGGATGATCTGGCGGCCGGCGGTGAGTATCTCGGAGTGAACATCCACGCTCGGCGTGTGCTGGTGTACATTCTGGCTTCCCATCACGACCTCGCCGATTCCGAGCGCGTGCTCGCCGAGTGGATGGAACGAGATCTCGGCGTCGAAGTCCTGTCCACCCGTGGATCCGAAGGCATCCTGCTCCTGGTCGAAGCTCGCGAGAATGTCGGCGCCCTCGCGACCGTCGCGAACGTCAAGGATGCCCTGGCGCGCGCCGCGAATTCCCTGTTCCGGTCGCAGGAGTTCATCGCCGGCGTGTCCTCCGTCTGCGAACCCACAGCGCTGGCCCGCGCATACCGTGAATCGCGTGAGGCCGTGCTCTGCATCGACCGTTTCACCGACCGTACGATCCACCGCATCTTCGCCGTCGACGACCTGGGACCGGCACGCCTGTTCCTCGCCCACGGTGAAATCTCGGCGGTGCGGCACTTCGTCGACGACATGCTGGGGCCACTGCTGCGCGGCGCCCCCGGAACGGCCGACCTGCTCCACACACTGCAGTGCTGGTTCGACACCGCACGCAACGTGCGCGGTTCGGCACAGCGACTCGGCGTTCACGAGAACACGGTGCGCCTGCGGCTGGCACGCGTGCACGCCCTGACCGGACTCGACGTCGCCGGCAACGCATCCGACCAATTGAGCGCCCAGACTGCGCTGCTCGTACTCCGCCTGCAGGGCCACCCCGCGCTCGAAACCCATGATGGCAACCGGGTCGCCCCCGAAGCGAACACCGAACCTGCAGAAGCACCCCGGCACGACCGGCCTGCTCCCTCTGGTAGCCCGGCAAAGGACCGAAGATCGGCATGACCGACCCGCACCGGCTCGAAGCGCTTCGTCACCGGCGCCGGGGTCAGCCGCGGAAGGCGTCGAGTCCCTCGTTTGTGAGACGGACGATCAGATCGGCCAGTCCTGGGGTGCGGCTGACCTTGGTCGGCCAATAGGCGATCGAGAAGATCGTGCCGAGGCAGGACTGGGTTGCCACGGCAACCTCCGCCGACGTCGCTGTGGGGAGGCACCGGGCCACCGCGCTCTCCCAACAGTCGACGTAGAGCTTGCGCCGGCGATTGACCTTGCGACGCCAAGGATCCACCAATGAGCGGTCCTCCCGCTGGGTCACATTCACCAGGTGCCGGTGCCGGATCGCGAACTCGACATGATGGCGAACCAGACGCTCGAAGTCGATGTCGGCATCGTCGTCCACAGGCTCGACGGCACGGATCAGCTCGTCCATTGCCTCGTCGAACAAGGTGGCCAGGATCTCGTCCTTGCCGGAGAAGTGCCGGTAGATCGCCGGACCCGTGAGACCCGCGCGAGCACCCAGCTCGTCGACACTCGTACCGTGGAATCCCTTTTCGTAGAACAGTTCTGCGGCTGTATCGAGAATCTTCCGGCTCCTGTCCACTCGACGAGTCTAGCACGACGTGTGAACGATCGTTATTGTGAAGGAACCGCTGCCGGCGATTCGGCGCGACCCGAGAAACCAACTCAGATCAAAGCACCTCCACGCGTCGGCAACTGACCGCGTCATGATGCACCCCCGACAGGAGACCGATGACTGCCCCCGTTCCCACCTACGACCAAATCGTGCAGCTTCCTCGCGAACTCGGGCCACTGGTCGTCCCACCGCAGTTCGAGGACGCGAACGGTCACATGAACATCCGGCACTACCTGGACCTGGGGGCCGAAGCCATCGACATCGCCTTCCGCCGGATCGGCCTGACCGATGACTATCGTGCGACCCGCAGGCAGGGCTTCTTCACCGCCGAAAATCACCTGAAGTACTACGCGGAAGTACACGTCGGACACCGGGTTTCGACATACTTCCGGGTCGTCGAACGCTCCGACAAGGTCATCCACGGCATGGCCCTGCTCGTCGACGACACGACCGAGTCGCTGGCGAACACGCTCGAGGTCGTCGCACCCCATGTCGACCTCACCACCCGACGCGTCGTACCGTTCGCCTCCGACATCGCGGGCGCAGTCGACCGAGAGCTCGCGGTCACCGAGCAGGTCGATTGGCCGGCGCCGGTGTGCGGAGCGATGGGGATCAGGTCACGGCGCAACAGCTCCGCTCGATGACCAACGCGCATTTGTCCACGATCACGCTGCGGCTACCTTCATCGTTGCCGTGACCACATCGCCGCCGGGACGCCACTGACCGCTCGACCGGATCGGTGATCTGCAGCCGCAACGCCGTCGAACATCAGTGTTCCCTCGTGAAGAGCTCGCGCAATTTGTATTTCATGATCTTGCCGCCGACGGTTTCGGGCATGCGATCGATCACGACGATATCCTTCGGGGCCTCGTATCCCGCCAGCCGCTCCCGCGCAAACGCGAGGATGCCCTTCACGTCGGCTTCTCGACCGGGCGTGACGGTGACGACGGCGGTGACCTTCTCACCCCAGATCGGGTCGGGCACGCCGATCACCGCGGCCCGCAACACGTCGGGATGGGTGACGAGGACACCCTCCACACGCAGGCTCGAGACGTTCTCACCGCCGGACTTCACGATGTCCTTGAACCGGTCCACCATGATCTGCAGGCCGTCCTCGTCGTACATGCAGCTGTCCCCGGAGTGGAACCAACCGTCGCGGAACGCCTCTCGTGTGGCTGCGACGTCCCCGTAGTAGCCGGCGGTGACCACCGGGCTGCGGTAGACGGCCTCACCGGCGATGCCCGGCCTACCGCGGAGACTGTTGCCGTCGGCATCGACGATGTCGGCAGCCAACAGCGGATTCGGCACACCGACGTAATTGGTTCCGCGGAGCGACTTTTCGAATTTGCCCGGATGCCGGTCGGGCCAGAAGCGATAGCACGACATCGCCTCGGTCTGCCCGAAGACTTCGAGCATCTTCACCTGCGGGCCGCACGCCTTCGCCAGGTCTTGCGCCATGCCCGGATTCATCGATCCCCAGGCGAACATCACCACGGTGAGGGAAGACAGATCGACGTCGTCGCAATCGAGGCCACGCGTGGCGAGCTGCTGGACCCAGGCCGGAGACCCTGCCCATACAGCCGTGACCTTCTCCGTCGTCACGGCGGCGGCCAGCGCCGCCGGATCGGGACGACGGCCGAGCACCATCGTGCCACCCGCCAGGATCGTCGGCAGGATCGTCGAATTGTGGCCGCAGTGATAGAGAATCGGCAAGAAGGTGCACGTCGTCAGGTCCTGCTCGTAGTCCAGGCCGCGGGTGAGCGACATCGCGTACGAGAAGCCGGCCATGTAGGAGTACGTGTGCGTTGCCATCGATGCCTTGGGCATCGAGGTGGTACCGGAGGTGAACAGGATGCTCCACACGTCGTCGGCGTGCCGGCTGCCGGACGGCTCGTCGGCCGGCTGCTCGGCGATCCACTCGGCGAAGTCGCGGCTGCCCGCGACGATCGGGCCACCGATCGGGATGGTGACATTCACCCGCAACCCCGCCCGTGCGAACACCTTTCGGGCCTGTTCACCGAACTCGCCATCGACGACAGTGAACCGGACACCGACATGCTCGACGACCCACTCGAGAACGTCGGGGGCGAGGTGGGGATTGACCGGCACCGCCACGAGACCGGCCTTGGCGATGCCGAACATCGTCACCACGGCCTCGACGGAGTTCTCGCAGTAGAGCAGAACCCGTTCGCCGTCGGTCAGACCCGCCGCGCGCAACGCCTGTGCGGTGCGATTTGCCGCGTCGTCCGCCTGTCGATAGGTCAGGCGCCGGAAGCCGTCGGTGGCGTACGCCCCGGCCCAGCCGACCAGTGCGTCCTTGTCCGGGCTGCTCCAGACGAGCCGCTCGAACAGGTCGCCCACGACCATCCGATTCCAGCGCTGATCCGCGCGGCGGCCGTGCAGTGTGGTGACGTCGAATTCCATGAGGTTCACTCTCCGTGGATGAGGACACGGCGGAAGACGCCGGTCAGGGAGCGGAGCGACGAGCGCACCCTACGGTCGGTCCGACCGCCGCAGCCACAACTCGCGCTGGTCGCGGATGTCGATTCCTCCAGAGGTTCCCAGCGAGGGTTCGGCCGGAATCGTCTCCTGCCCGGGCTCCGCTGCGGGCATACTGTGCGGTTCCCCGCCACCACGGTCAGGACACGGCAATCCACCCGCCCCTTGAAAACGATCGTTAACGCGGATACATTTGTCATACGGTCGGACCAAACCCGACGACCCCGTCCCGCGACCCCGTTCTCGCGGCGACGGCGAGCAACCAGTGCAGGAAGGGACCACCAGGTCGATGACTGATTTCACCGCATTCACGGACGTGACGTACGAGGTCGACAACGGGCTCGCCTGGATCACGATCAACCGGCCGGACCGATACAACGCCTTCCGTGCCCGCACGGTCGACGAGCTCGTCAAGGCCTTCAAGGCAGCGTGGGGCAGCCCGGAGGTCGGCGCCGTCGCCCTCACCGGCGCCGGCGAGAAGGCCTTCTGCTCGGGCGGCGACCAGAAGCAGCGCATGGAGACCGGTGACTACGGACCGTCCGACAGCGGCCTGTTCGAGGTCGAGGCCCTCCACCGTGTCATCCGGGACACCCCCAAGCCCGTCATCGCTGCTGTCAACGGTGTCGCCGTGGGCGGCGGACACGTGCTGCACCTGCTGTGCGACATGTCCATCGCCGCCGAGCACGCCATTTTCGGACAGAACGGACCTCGCGTCGGATCCTTCGACGCCGGTCTGGGCACCGGTTACCTCGCCCGCGCCATCGGCGAGAAGCGAGCGCGGGAGATCTGGTTCATGTGCCGCCGCTACAGCGCCCAGCAGGCCCTGGAGTGGGGGCTCGTGAACAAGGTCGTACCCGCCGACCAGCTCCGCGCCGAGGTCCGGGCATGGGCCGACGAGATCCTGCAGCTCTCCCCCACCTCACTCAAGGTGCTCAAGCAGTCGCTCAACGCCGACACCGAGCACTTCATCGCCCAGGGCAACATGGCCTACTCCACGCTCAAGCTGTTCGGTGAGTCCGCCGAGGCACTCGAGGGCATCAGCGCGTTCAACGAGAAGCGCAAGCCCGACTTCTCCAAGTTCCGCGGCGCCTGACCACCCCAGCTCCCGGGCGGCGGGGACCCCGTCCCGCCGCCCGGTGACCTGCCCACCAGTTCACGCCGCCCTCCCCGTCTTCCACAGAGAGCAGTTGTCGACATGCGCTTCAGCCGAGAACAACACGAGTTCGCACTCGCGGTCCGCGAGTTCTGCGACGCCGAGTGCAAGACCCTGCAACAACGCGACGTGCTCACCGCTGGCGGCACCGTAGCCAACAGCCAGGTCATCCTCGACAAGTTCGCAGCACTCGGCTGGCTCGCGGTCTCGTTGCCCGAGCAATACGGCGGTGGCGGCGCCGGGATGGTCGAGGAGTGCATCTTCCTCGAGGAGACCTCGCGCGGCCTCGCCCCCATCACCGGCTACTCGACCGGCCTGACCGCCGCCCAGACGTATCTGCGCTACGGCACCGAGGAACAGAAGCGCACGATCGTGTCGAACATGGCCGCAGGCAAGCTCGAGGCGATCGCCCTGAGCGAGCCCGGGGCAGGATCCGACCTCGGCGGCGTCCGCATCAAGGCCGAGCTCGTCGACGACCACTACGTGATCAACGGTCAGAAGACGTGGATCTCCGCGGCCCACGTCGCCGAGCACATCCTGTTGCTCGCCCGCACCGATTCGTCCGGCTCCAAGCACGAGGGTCTGACCCTCTTCATGGTGCCCACCGACACCCCCGGCCTCGAAATCCACGGCATCGCCACCATGGAGGCCCGCACCTGCAACGACCTCTACTTCACCGACGTGGCCGTCCCGGTCACGGCCGTGGTCGGCACTCCGAACCAGGCATGGCGCCACCTCATGCGCGGCCTGAGCGTCGAGCGGCTCATCATCGCCACCATGTCGCTCGGTGCGGCCGAACGCGCACTCGACGACGTCATCGCGTTCGTCACCGAACGCGAGCAGTTCGGACGCAAGATCGGCAGCTTCCAAGCGATCCGCCACCGCATCGCCGACCTCGCCACCGAGATCGCCTTCGCGAAGTCCTTCGTCTACGAGGTCGCCGAACGCATCGACGCCGGCGAGGAGGACAATCTCAACCGCGAGGGCTCGATGGCCAAACTCAAGTGCACCGAGATCGCAAAGAAGACAACCCTCGAGGCCATGCAAATGATGGGCGGCTACGGATACACCCGCGAATACGGCATGGAAGAACAGGTCCGCCGCGCCCTGGCACCGACCATCTACGGCGGCACCAACGAAATCCAACGCGAAATCATCAGCAAGAGCCTGGGACTGTGATCCCTCATCCCCGACCGATAGGACCCACGGCATGACCACCTCCCCGTTCACGTCCGAGGCCCTCGCCGGCAAGCGAATCCTCATCACCGGCGGCGGAACCGGCCTCGGTCGCGGCGTCGCCCGCCACCTGGTCGACCACGGCGCCGACGTCCACCTCTGGGGCCGCCGACCCGCCGTCCTCGAAGAAGCCGCCACCGAGGCATCCGTCTCACGCCCCGGCTCGGTCCACTGGCAGACCGTCGACGTCCGCAACGCCGAGATGGTCTCCGCCGCGATGGACGAGATCTGGACCCTGCATGGACCCCTCACGGGCGTGATCAACAACGCCGCCGCCAACTTCATCGCCCCCACCGAATCGCTCAGCCCCCGGGCCTTCGAGGCCGTCACCTCCACCGTGATGAACGGGTCGTTCAACACCACCCACGCCGCCGGCCGCCGCTGGATCGAAGGCGGCACCAAGGGGGTGGTGCTGTCCACGCTGACCACCTGGGTGTGGAGCGGTTCGGCGTTCGTCGTCCCCTCCGCAATGGCCAAGGCCGCCGTGCATTCGATGACCATGTCCCTCGCCGTCGAATGGGCCCGCTACGGAATCCGCCTCAACGCCCTGGCTCCGGGACCGATCCCCACCGACTATGCCTGGGAGATGCTCAATCCCACCGACAAGAGCGCGGTCGGCGCCACCCAGGCCGACCAGGTCCCGATGGGGCGGATGGGCACCATCGAGGAGCTCGCCAACCTGACGATCTTCCTGCTGTCCGACGCCTGCGACTACCTCACCGGGCAGACCATCGCCATGGACGGCGGTCAGATGCTCGCCGGGCCAGGAACTTTCGCCGGCCTGACGTCGATGAGCAACGAGGACTGGGCCGCCGCCCGGGAGAAGAGCAAGGCCGCCAGCGAAGCCGCGAAGGCCCAGCGCGGCGTCTGAGCCCCATCCGACAGCCCCGGCGCGTTCGCGCACCCGGGCTTCACCGCACGTCCTCAGGAGAGCCATGACCAGCGACACCCCGACCGCGCTTCGCTTCTTCTCCACCGGTGCCGAGAAGCTGTTCCGAGTCGCCGATGTGACCGGCAACGACTCTCACGGATTGACCGAAATGGTCACGGGTCCATGGCTTGCCGACGAATTCGGGCGACCGTGCCGAGGAACTCTCGGTGTCGTGATGGACGACGTGATGGGACATCTCGTCAGTGGGATGACGCCCGAGGGATTCTGGGCGGTGAGCACCGAAATCCACCTCGACTTCGTAGCGGATCCACCGGTCGACGGATCGGTTCTGCGCGCCGAGAGTTGGATGCTGGGTCGAGGCGCGCGGACCGGGCTGGCCGGTGCTCGGATCGTCGATGCGCAGGGCCGTCTCATCGCCTGCGGGTCCACCCGCCTCCAGACCGTGCCGCTCACCGACCCACCGGGCGCACCCGCGGTTTCCTCCGAGGATCTGAACTCACGACTCCGAGCAGACTCGATCATCGAACTGTTGGGAGCCGAGCACACGCGCGGGGCCGGTGGCCTCGAATTCGGTCCGTCCCCGGTGCTGGCCAATCCGATGGGCAACATTCACGGTGGTGTGCTTCTGTGCGCCTCGGAGATCACCGGTTCGGCGGCGCTATCCGCCGATGCGGGCTTCCGCGCCACCTCGATCCACATCTCGTATCTGCGACCGTGCCCGTCGGACCAACCCGTCACGTTCGCGCCGAAGATCGTGCACCGGGGTCGCAGCCTCGGAATCGTCGAGGTCACCTGTCGCAACACCGCAGGAAAGACATGCACCACCGCCACCGTCACCTGCAGCGCCGTCCACTGACCCTGGGTGCCGACACAAGATCGTGGTCGATCGCTTCCGTCGGCCGTTCGCACATACCCCACATCCAGGCGAAGATCATGACGCTTCCTGCAACAAGACAACACACCATCGCGTTGTCGGCCGCCGACACCGACTGGCAGAGACACAGCCGCTGCCGCGATGCGGACCCCTCGCTGTTCTTCGGACCCGAGAACGAAGCCGGTCACGAACGCGCGCTGCGTGAAACCGAGGCGAAGCGCGTCTGTGAGGAATGCCCCGTGCTTCTCCGATGCCGCAAGCATGCACTGGCGCACTTCGAGCAGCACGGCATCTGGGGCGGCCTGACCGAGAACGAGCGCACACGACACCGGCGACCGCTGTGGAGAGTCCTATAGCCCTCGGACAGGGCCGGCCGGATCGAGCCGATCCCGGTGGAATCCACCGGTTCGCCCTCGAATCGGCACCGGTGACGGTAGCGGACCCGATCGTCACCGCACCGCGGGATGTGCAGTATCGTGCGAATGGTACGACCGAAAGGATCATTGTGGACGCCATCGTGATGCAGGAGTTCGGAGGACCCGATGTCTTGAGGTGGCAATCGGTCCCCGATCCGACAACCGAACCCGGTTGGGTCACCGTCGAATTGAAGGCAGCGGCACTCAATTGGCACGACGTCCTGGTACGACAGGGCAAGTATTCGTCACCACTGCCCCACATTCTCGGCGCGGACGGCGCAGGAATCCGCACCGACACCGGCGAGGAAGTTCTCGTGCTCCCGTCGCTGTGGTGGGGTGATCGCGAAGCCGCCCCGGGCGCGCAGTGGGAGATCCTCGGCGATCACCAGCGTGGTACCTACGCC
>NZ_JADZGH010000041.1:97294-105619 GCF_015865005.1 Rhodococcus sp. CX | reverse complement strand
GGACTGCGTCGCACCCAAGCCCCGCGGCCTCACCTGGGAGCAGGCCGCGGCACTTCCCCTCGTCGGACTCACCACCTACCGCGCCCTGTTCACACGCGGCCGCCTCCGCGCCGGCGAAAACCTCCTGGTCCTCGGCGCAGGCGGCGGCGTCGCGACCATGGCCGTGATGCTTGCGGCCGCCGTCGGCGCGCGTGTCACAGTAACCTCGTCGTCGACGTCCAAGATCGAGCAGGCTCGAGAACTCGGCGCGGCGAACGGCGTGTTGTACACCGATCCTCATTGGCCGGACGCCGCTCGCCGACTCTCACCCCACGGCCAGGGCTTCGATCTCGTCCTGGATTCCGTCGGGACATGGGAACAGTCCGTTACGGCATTGCGGCCGGGCGGTCGACTGGTCGTGCTGGGCGCGTCACGCAGCGAACGCACCACCCTCGATATTCGCCCGTTCTACTTCGGACAGTACGAATTGATCGGGACCACGATGGGCAGCCCCCACGACTTCGAGGGTCTTCTCCGGCTGCTGGACACCGAAACCGTTCCCCCCCTGCCGATCAGTGCTGTGTTTCCTCTCGCCGAAGCGGCCGCCGCACACAAGTACCTCGAACAGGGAAGCGGGTTCGGGAAGATCGTGCTCTCACACAGCTGAGAGCCGTTCGGCCACCGGCAGCCGACACGCGTCCGGCTATCATCGATCCGGCACGTCGGCTATCGATGCGAGAGACGCGGTTCGGCGGCGACGAGAGGATGCACAGTGGCGAGTGAGCACTCGACGCCCGCCGACGACAGTCGCGACGTGATCGACTGGATGCGCGCCGAGTGGACGGAACGACGGGATTCGGCCGAACTGGAATTCGCCACCACCATGGCCCTGTTTCGCACGCATCAGTGGATCGTCCGCGCCATGGACGGGGAGCTGCGCTCACTTCGATTGTCGCGCAATGCCTATCTCATCCTGACGTCGCTGCAGCTGTCCGAGGAGCGAACCCGCACACTGGGAAAGCTGAGCAAGTACCTGATGGTCCATCCGACCACGGTGTCGATGGCGGTCGACCAGCTCGTGAAGGCCGGTTTCGTCGAACGCCATGCCCATCCGACAGATCGCCGGACCGTCCTCGCCACTCTCACCCCGGCGGGCCTGGACGTGGTCGAGGAAGCGAACGATCGCCTCGCCGGAGCCCGGTTCGGTCTCGCGTCGGTCGACACACAGACTCTCGAAACCTTGATCGCACATCTGCAACTCGTCCGCCGCGCCGTCGGCGACATCGAGACCGGCCACTGACCGGCTGAAATTCGCGCGGCCGCAGCAGCCGAATGCCGCACTCCTGTGCATCCCACACCTCTTGCCAGAAACACTTTGTCGCCCTACTATTCAAACCTAGAATTCTTTCCGGCAGGGCACGGGTCGACCCCGGGTTCCATTGCGCGTCAGCGCTTCCCTCGCCGCGATCACCCCAGTCGAGTCCCCGCACAGGAGCACACTCCGATGGTTTCCTTCGCATTCACCGACGAGCACGAAGAGTTCCGAAAGACGCTGGCAGCGTTCAGCGACCGCGTTCTCCTGCCCGGCTACCGCGACCGCGCAGCGTCGACGGAATTCCCCTTCGACATCCTGCAGAAACTCGGCGACATCGGCCTGCTGGGCATCGGACTACCCGAGCAATACGGCGGAACCGGCACCGAAGATCCCATTCTGCTCGGAATCGCCACCGAGACTCTCGCGTACGGCGACGTGAACATGGCGTCGGCTCCCGTACAGATCGGCCTGGTCGCCTCCCAACTGGCGCTCTGCCGGGACGAGGTCCAGGACCGCTACCTTCCGCCGCTGATTCGCGGTGAACAAACCGTCGCCATCGCCCTGACCGAGCCAGGCTCGGGATCCGACGCGAGCGCCCTTCGCACCACCGCCACCGCCGTGGAGGGCGGGTGGCGCCTGAACGGGGAGAAGACCGCGATCTCATGGGCGATGAACGCCACCGCGGCACTCGTCTACGCCCGCGAACCCGGATCGGAGCGGGCACGAGGCGTCAGCTGCTTCGTCGTCCCGCTCGACGCGGACGGAGTCACCGTCAGCCACATGCCCGGCATGGGTTGCCTCCCGCTGGGTTGGGGAAGCATCCACCTCTCCGATGTCTTCGTCCCCGAATCACATCTCGTCGGGGAACTCGGCAAAGGCTTCCACTCGGTGATGGAACACTTCGACTTCAGCCGTGCCGCCCTGGGGCTGATGTGCCTCGGAGCCGCGAAGCAGAGCCTCGAGGAGGCCGCCGAATACGCCCAGCAGCGGGAAACCTTCGGACAACCACTGTCCGAGCACCAAGGCCTCGCATTCCAATTCGCCGAGCACGCCACTTATCTCGAGGGTGCCCGCTGGATCTGTTATCGGGCGCTGTGGCTCAGGGAAACCGCTCAACCACACACCGCCCTCGCGTCGATGAGCAAGTGGTGGCCACCTGTCGTGGCCAAGAACGCGATCGAGTTCGCGATGCGGGTACACGGAAATCTCGGCTACTCGACCGAATCACCTCTGCAGCAGAGATACCGCGACGTCACCGCCTATCTCGTCGCCGATGGCACCGCCGAGATCCAGAAGCGCATCATCGCCAAGGACATCTTCGCCCACGGCACGGTATCCCTCTGACCCGAACCTCGAACGGAATAACACGAATGAACACACATGGCACTGCAGCACCGAAGGAACTGAAGGACAGCAGCGCACTGGTGGTGGGAGGCACGGCCGGAATCGGCCTGGCGACCGCGGTAGGCCTCGCTCAGGCCGGCGTACCGCGCATCATGATCGTCGGCCGCGGATCGGAACGCGGATCTGCTGCCCGAGAGCGCATTTCGTCTGCCAACTCGTCGTGCGAGGTAACATTCCTGTCCGCCGACGCGACCACCGTCGAGGGCGCCACACACATCGCGGCCGAAGCCGAACGGATCCTCGACGGTGTCGACATCCTGGTCTCGACGACGGCCGCAGACACCCGGCCGGAACTCTTCGCGAACATCCCCACCGACGACATCGCACGCATCTTCAACCAACTCGCACTGCCGTGCATGTACCTCGCGAGCGAGATCGTCCCGCACATGACAGCACGGAAGACCGGGGTGATCATCAACGTCGCCTCGGATGCCGCGAAGACCGCCACCCCCGGCGAAGCGGTCATCGGAGCGGCCAAGGCGGCGATCGTCATGTTCAGCCGGACCCTGGCCATCGAAGCCAAGCGCAACGGGATCCGAGTCAATGTTCTGACCCCGTCGCTCGTCGCCGGCACCGGTTCGACCGAGCGAATCACATCCGACGGATTCAGCGCCAAACTGTTTGCCAAGGCCGCCCAGCAAGCCCACCTCGGCGTCCCCGAATCCGAAGACCTGGCCGCACTCGCAGTCTTCCTCGCCTCCCCCGCCGCACGACGGCTCACCGGACAGGCGATCAGCGTCAACGGAGGAATTTCCGCAGCCTGAGAACTACCCCCGGGGGACACACCCATCCAGACGCCTCATCCCATCGAGGCAATTCCTTCACCCTCGAGGCTGAGATCGCTTCCGAACAGTTCATTTCCCCCATTCCGCTCGAGAACATGGTTCGACCAACAACTTCCGTCCACTTCCGCCCACGAACAGGGCACCCTAAAGCAAGGATCCGCACATGGACGTCGTGGAGCACACACGGGCAATCCTTCCCGAGGACCGCTACAGCGCGAACACGCTGCACGCGTTCCGATCGAACGGTTACTGGCGTGACGAGAGCCTGACCGAACACGTCGACCGATGGACGGAGACAGACCCGGATTTCGTCGCCGTCACCGACGGCTACAGCACGCTCACCCGCGGCGAACTTCGCGCACAGGCATATCGGCTGGCGGCGTCACTGAGGAAACTCGGCGTCGCCCCCGGCGACCGGGTTCAGGTGCAGCTGCCGAACTGGAACGAATTCGTCGTCATCTATGTGGCCGCAGCCCGGATCGGCGCTGTTGTGGTGCCCACGATGCCGGTCTACCGGCACGACGAGGTGCGCTACGTCCTCCAGCACTCCGGAGCCAAGGTCTCCTTCGTCACGGAAGAGTTTCGCAAGTTCCGCTATGCCGACATGCTGGCGGAGATCCGTGGCGAGCTGCCCGGGCTCGAGCACGTCGTCGTCGTACGTGGATCTGCACGTGCCGATGAGCTCGCATTCGAATCACTGATCGCCGGAAACCATGTGCCCGGCCCCGACGAACTCGGATCGCCGCCGCCGGCGGATGCCGCTCACGCGATCATCTACACCTCGGGCACGGAATCACGCCCGAAGGGCTGCCAGCACACGTTCAACACCCTGTCCTTCACCGTCTACGGTCTCGGTCGCGAGGTGATGGGCCTGGGCCCCGACGATATCGTCTTCATGCCCTCCCCGGTCACGCATGCAACCGGACTCGCCGTGGGCGTGGCGACACCGTTGATCCTCGGGAGCGGAATTCACCTACTCGACGTGTGGGAACCCCACGAGGGACTTCGACGCATCGCCGAGTACAGGACAACGGTCAGCATGGCCGCGACACCGTTCCTCCAGATGGCACTCGGGGCGATCGAAGCAGGCGCGGCTCACGACCTGAGCTCGATGCGACTCTGGGTGAGCGCAGGCGCCCCGATCCCGGAAACCCTACTGCGGGATTGGAAGACAGCGCTCCCTGACTGCACCCTCCTTCCGGTATACGGCAGTAGCGAGGGACTGTTGGTGACCGCCGTGCGTGTCGACGACCCCGTCGAGAAAGTGCTCTCCTCCGACGGGCGGGCCTTCGAGGGTGTCGATCTCGAAATCCGCGACGACGCGGGTACCGTGCTGCCGGCCGGCGAGGAAGGCCAGATCTTCTACGGTGGACCGGGTATCTTCCTCGGATACTGGCGCGATCCCGAGCGCACCGCCGCGTCGATCGACCACCGAGGGTTCCTCGCGTCCGGTGATCTCGGCCGCGTCGACGCGGAGGGCTTTCTGCGGGTCACGGGGCGCATCAAGGACCTCATCATCCGGGGAGGCATGAACATTTCCGCGCGGGAGGTGGAGGAGCACCTCTTGGCACATCCGCGGATCGTCGCAGCAGCGGCGGTGGCGATGCCGGACGCCCGACTCGGCGAGAAGGTGTGCGCCTTCGTTGTCGTCGACGGCGATGCACCGACCCTGGAGGAGGTGGCCGACTTCCTCCGAAACGAACGTAAGGCCATGATGCAGAAGATCCCGGAGAAGCTGGTGGTCGTGGATCAACTCCCCACCACCGCGACCGGAAAGATCCAGAAATTCCTCCTCCGCAAGCAGGCAGCCGAATTGGCTGCCGACGCCTGATCGGCTGCCGCCGCCCGCGGAGGCACATGCCGACAGAGACCGGTCGGCTGCCTACCGCGGGTACCGGTAGATGGCTTCGGACCGATTCGCCGCGCCCAGTTTTCGAAGAATCTTCTTGACGTGTGTCTTCACCGTGAAGATGCTGATCACCAGTTCCTCGGCGATTTCGGCGTTGGACGCACCCCGAACAACCAATGCGAAGACCTCGCGTTCACGAGCAGTCAGGCAGTCGATCGCCGGCGCATCCGGGACCTCGTGGGTGTTTCCGGTCGGCAGGGCGGCCCACCGGGTGGAGTTCTCGTCGACGAAATGCACATCGGCATACCCGAGACGCTCGACTTCCCTCGCCTCCTGCTGCAATCGTTGGATTATCAGAGCCTTCTGTTCGCTGAGACGATCAGCGAGCATCACCCGTTCGAACAGCGTTCCGGAAGTCCGCGCGAATGCGTCGATCACCTCTCTGTCCACTGCGTCCAATGGCTCACCGGCGACACGACTTCCGTGCACGAGCCCGATCACCCCGGCCGACACGGTGATCGGAGCCACCACATACGCGCTCGATGCGAGCATCTGCACAGCCTCGTCGGTCGGCCCGATGTCGGTGTCCGATCCGACGAGCACCGCTGCCCCTGTCTCGCATGCCCGGTCCTCGGCGGAGCCGGAAGTGAGGGGCAGGGCGTGCGGCGAGAAAACTGTCTGCTCTGCCCTTTCCTCGCTGTACAGTTCCAGCACCGTCCACGTTCCGTTGTGTACTTCGGACAACAGTATTCGGTCGAGGTGGGCAATGTGTGCCAGCTCCCGGCAGATGAGCTTGCGGAGACCGGCGACCGACTCGGCTCCGCGAAGACGACGCATCGCTCCGGCAAACTCGTCGGGCGAGAATTCATGTGCCGGTTCGGAATACTGCGTGCGGATTCGCCACCGCAATTCCTGGAGATCAGCAATGAGACGACCGAGTGACCGCCGCCGCTCGGGGCCGAGTGCTGTGAGCGCAGCGAACGCAGATTCGGTGGCTGCATCGAGCAGCGCTACACAGGTGCCGGGAAAATCCGGCCGAGCCTTGTAGAGCCGCAGATCGATACCGTAGTCGTTCCCCAGCCGGTCGAGGAGGTCGATCACAGCCTGTGGCAATCCGCGTTCGGCCACCGCCCGGGAGGTTGTCTGCCCCTGCGATTTCTGTCTCATCGCTGTCGTCGAGCCTGGCTCGAGTAGAGGGCAGCCGCGGCAGCGCGCGTCGGTACGTGCAATTTCTTGAGTACTGCCTTCACGTGCGACTTCACGGTTCCCTCGGAAATGACCAGCGCTTGGGCGATCTGGCTGTTCGTAGCTCCTGTCGCGAGATACGAGAGGATCTCGCGTTCCCGAAAGGTCAGCACCGAGTTCGGTTCGACCATCTGGCGGTCGTCGGGCTTGCCAACGGCGCCGTCCGCCGTTACCTCGGCACGACGGGAGAGAATCGCGTCGGCCTTCGAGATCCGATCGAGCATGTCCTGAGTTTCGTCGAACGACTTCTCGATCCGTGCACGTTGCAGTTGGAGCCGTTGCTTCAGAACGGCCTGCTCGTAGATGATCGCCAGAACGGTTGCGAAGGTGTCCAATCGATCTCGATCACTCGGGTCGAGCGCATCGCTCGACCCGGGACGATCGGCATGGAGCAGCCCGATGACTTTTCCCCCGGACATCACCGGTGCAGCGACGTATGCCGACGTCCGGGATGCACTGACCAACTCCCTGTGGGTGCGCCGATCGTCGGCAGGGGCGGCAACCAGCGCCGGAACCCGGCGGCGTACCAGCTCGGTTTCCAGGGGCGCCTCCGCCAGCGACAGTTCGGTGGAGGCGATGTAATCGGAGAAGTCGAGTGGGGAGCCGTCGAGTTCAGGCCGTAGATAGAGGCGACGCGGCTGCCAGCGGGAGCCCGACACGGCGGAGATCAACGAGCGCGTGAACGCCAACTTGGTGCAGACGATGCTCGGTGCCGACTCGATGATCTCGCGCGGCGGAAGCTCCCGGAGTTGGACGGCGACGTCGTGGACCGCGCCCAGCTCCGCAACCCGACGGACGGCCTCTTCCTTGGCGAACTGCTCTTCCAGGTGTTCGATGTCGACGAGGATTCGACATGCGTCCTCGATGTCCGCTCCGGCTATCCGTCCCTCGGTCAGCGCATCGGCGAGCCTGCGCCGCGCCGTGGCCAACGACGCCGCCAGGGCAGAAGGGCGCGGGTCGCAGGGTTGGTCGCCCAGCAGTTTGCCTGCCGTGCCGAGGCATTCGGTGGCTCGCTGGAGGAGATGCGTCGAAGTCGTCCGGCTCACCGTCACCCTGCACCCTCGACCTTTCTCGTCCATGCCGCCGACTCCTTCTTGTGACTGAAGTCACTCGGAAGTATAGCCAGCCCGGAGTACCCAGTCCAATGGTATGACCGATGAGGGGGCACCGCAGGCAGCGCCCCACGAGTGGAGGAATCGACAGCCCGGAGACCGGGCGCTCTCGCTGCGCCCGCGCAGTGTTCTCTACCGTCCGGGCAGCAAGCAGATATGCCTCACAGAGATGATGCGAACCGTCGCCGGAGTCCGATGCCGCGCCGGTCGGCGACCCCGGGCCGGAGACCCTTTCCGCGCCGACAGCCGGACCTCGCCACCTCGCTCACGCCACACGAAGCCCTATTCCAATCGGACAGAGCATTTTGGACTGTCCTTTACATTGGCCAGTCCATATGGTGGCATGTGTGACGGGGACCACTTCCCGCGGGGCCCGCTGGTGGCATCGCCGCCAACCATCGAAAGCAATCGACAGGAGCTTCCATGAGCACAGTCGGCACGACTGGGTTGCAGGCGCCCACACGGCACCTGAACCGCTGGTGGTATGTCGCCACCGGCTTTCTCACACTGCTGTTCGGCACCAGCACGGTCAACGTCCTGTTCAACATCCTCGGCAAGCCCATGACCGAGGAGTTCGGCTGGGACCGCAGCATCATCGCCAACGGTCTCTCCATCGAGACGGTGATGGTCGGTGTC
>NZ_JADZGH010000041.1:82388-97284 GCF_015865005.1 Rhodococcus sp. CX | reverse complement strand
TTCGGTGCCGATGGCCCTGACTTTCGGAATCGGCCTCATGTTGATGGCCGCGCTGCCGAACAACGAAATGCTCTTCTTCGCGCTCTGCATCGTGATCGGCGCCGGCGCCGGCGCGGTAAACCCGGTAGCGCACTCCACCGTGGTGAGCGCTTGGTTCCAGGACCGTCGCGGCATGGCGCTGGGCATCCTCATGGCCGGTCTCGGTGCCTGCGGGGTATTGATGCCGTACCTCGCCAACTGGGTGCTGGGCATGGGCGGCTGGCGTGTGGCCTTCCTCGTCATCGGCGCGGTGTGCACGATCATTCCGGCTTCGGTCTATGCATTCGTCACCCGGATGCCGGCCGAACACGACGCCGAACGCGAGGCTGCACGTCTGCAAGGCCGGGTTGCCGGAGAATCTCTCCTCACCGTGGCCCGGAAATACCGACAGTTCTGGTTGCTCTCCGTCGCCATCTTCCTGGTGTCCTCGGCCACCTTCGGCCTGATGTCGCAGGTGGTACCGATGACCACCGACAAGGGCATCAGCCAGACCACCGCCGTGTCCGTCCTGTCCGTTCTCAGCCTGTCCTCGATGTTCGCTCGCCTGCTCGTCGGCTACCTGCTCGACCGGTTCTACGCGCCCCTGCTCGGCTCGATCATCTTCGCGCTGTGCGCGATCGGCGTCTTCCTCATGATCACCTCGTCGGAGGTAGGACTGCTTGTCATGGGCTCTGCACTGATCGGCCTGGGGCTGGGATCCGAGGGCGACCTCGCCGCCTACATGGTGAGCCGGTACTTCCCCAAGCATTCGTACGGTCGGGTGCTGGGATTCATCTACTTCCTCTACGCCCAAGGCGCAGCCTTCGGAATCTTCCTGCTCGGACAGATATACAGCGCCACGGGGTCCTACCGCGCCGGGGCACTCCCGATCATCGTGCTGGTCGGCATCGGCATCGCCTGCCTGCTGATGATGGGCTCCTACCGCTTTACCCTGAACCACAAAGAGGTCGATGCTGCCGAAGCGGCCCGGGAGACCACAACGTCGCCGGTTTCGCACTGATGCCTCATCGACCAGAAGGAGCACCAATGACCGACGGATTCCACGACGCCCTGATAACGCAGTCCACCTCGGAGATGCCGGAGAAGTTCTTCGACCGGTTCATGTTCAACCTCCATCCGGACGACGGCGCCGCGCCCTCGGTAATCCTCGGCGCCGGGGTCTATCCGCCGCGGAACGTCGTGGACGGCTTCGTCGTGCTGACCACTGCAACCGAGCAGCGCAACCTCCGCGTCTCCACCGAACACGACGCAACCGACAAAGCTTCCGTCGGGCCTCTGCGATGGGAAACCGTCGAGGACAACACCACGTGGCGAATCCGACTCGACGAGAACAAAACCGGACTCGAACTCGACCTTCTCTGGCACGCCCGGGCGCCCTACTGGCTCGGATCCGTGGACGTGACGAACACCGACGGAAACCTCACCTCGTTCGACCATCTCTTCCAGCCCGGTCGCTACCAGGGCACGCTCACGCTGGACGGCACCACAACCGATGTCACCGGTTGGTACGGGCTGCGGGACCGTTCTCGCGGAGTACGTACCATGTCCGGAGGCCAGGGCCTGCACATCTGGTATCAGGCCCAGTTCCCTGACCGCACATTCGGATTCCTCCTCGTCGAGGACCGGCACGGCGGACGGATCCTGCTGGAAGGCGCCGTCATGCACGACGACGGGCGACTCGACGACATCACGGACGTCCGGCACAGCCTGGCATTCACGACAGGTAACGACCTTCTCCACGGCACAGTGGAGATCGTGACCGCCACCGGCGCGACCTACCGTGTCGATGCCGATGCCTCGGCAGGCGGTGGATACATGGCGGGTGGCGGTTACGGCGGACACCACGGACAGGTTCGTGGTCGCGACTTCGAAGAGTTCGATGTCTATCCCCTCGACGGGACGGTGGGTCCGACGACTCTCGACTCCGCCCTGACGGACCGATGCTGCACGTTCGAGTGGAACGGACAGACCGGATACGGCATTTTTGAGTTCGCCCTGTCGCGTTCGGCGTCCTACGCCTACCGCCCTTCCTCGGTGTGACGGACCGGGCCCTGTGCTGTCCCTGCGCCGATCGGTCGGTGCAGGGACAGCACAGGGCCGCAACGTGTTCCGGAACGACGTCACATCAGCACCGTGAGATCGGCAAGACCGGCCGTATCCCTGTCGGCAGGTGAGCGAAACCCGACGAATTTCACGGTACAGCGGACACGGGATGAGCCGGTCCCCTCTGCCCCGGGGAGACCGCGTCGGCGCCGCGTCTCTCGTAGGGAACGAAGTCGGTCCCATACTTTTCTCGCATGATGATGATCTTCTGGATCTGTGCCGTACCGTCGGCGATCTCGACGGACATCACGTCACGCAGGCGTTGCTCGAACGGAAGTTCCGTCGAGTAGCCGTAGTTGCCGTGCAGGAGGAGGCATTCCTTGACCGCTGCGCTCGCCACGAGCGGGCCGTACCACTTCGCCATCGCCGCATCGCTGGTGTGCGGCAGGCCGAGGGTGCGCTTCTCGAGCGCCGCGTAGCAGATCAACCGGGCCGCCTCGACCTTGGTGAGGTGTTCGGCAATGGGAAACGACACCCCCTCGAACTTCGCCAACGGCTCACCGAACGCCGTGCGCCGGCGCACGTACTCGGCTGTCTCGTCGAGGGACGCCCGGGCCGCGCCGAGTCCGGTCAGCGCGAGCAGCGGCCGCGTGAAGTCGAACCCGTTCAGCACGCGGGAGAAGGCACGCCCTTCGAGACCGATCAGGTTCTCCGGCGGCACCTCCACACCATCCAGATGCAGCACCCCGCGACCGAGGATGCCCCATCCTGTATCCGGAACCGCCGATGTGGCAATGCCGCGTGCGTCGAGCGGCACCAGGAACGTCGACACGCCGACGTCCTTGCCGTCCCGGATCGTCCGTGCGGCAAGGATGATCGCTTCCGCCTCGGCAAGCATGGTCACCGATGTCTTCTCGCCGGAAATGATGTATCCGTTTGCGGTAGCTCGCGCGACGGTCTTGATATTGGCGGCGTCGGATCCGGTCTCGGGTTCCGTCAAGCCGAATGCAACGTACGTTTCGCCCGCAACGAGGCGCGGCAGCCACCTCCCGACGACAACATCGGATGCGTGGTGCCGGATCAGCGTGCTCATCAGCATGACAGGAATCGTCATGTTGGCGACGTTGAAGTCCGCGTAGGCGAGTTCCTCGACGGCGACGCCGGCCGCAACGAAGTCCTCCCGCTCGAGGGGGTTGTACTCCTCTCCGGCGAGCAGACCGTAGATCCCCAGATCGGCGATCTCACGATGCAGATCCCACGGGAACGTGGAGGACTTCGCGCGCTGGAGATACCCGGGCGCCAGGCGTTTCGTTGCGTAGGCCCGCACCGCGTCACGGATACCGTGTGCATCGGCGTTCAGCAACTGTGTCAACGGGTCACCCCTTTGTCGGTTACCGGTTCGGTCATCGGCTGCGATAGGGGCGTCGTCACGAGACCAGATCCGCCGAGGACTGCTCGGCCGGGGCGCTGTCGTTCATCGGTGCCGCGGTCAGCGTTCCGTCGGCGATCTGCTCTTGCACGCGGAACTTCTGGATCTTGCCGGACGGTGTCATGGGAAGGGACCGGGTGAAGTACCACAGGGCGGGTGTCTTGTGGGCGGCGAGTCGCTCGCGGAGCCAGGATTTCAGGTCCGCCGCGGTGGGGAACGAGTCCGGGTCCTTCATCCGCACCACGGCGCCGATCTGTTCGCCCCATTTCTCGTCCGGCACACACCGATGACCGCGACCTCCGCGACGGCGGGGTGCCGGTAGAGGAGTTCCTCGATCTCCCTGGGATAGATGTTGAGACCGCCCCGGATGATCATCTCCTTGAGGCGACCGGTGATCTTGAGGAAGCCCCGGCTGTCCATCACACCCAGATCGCCCATGCGCAGCCATCCGTCCGCATCGACGGTCGCGGCGGTTTCGTCGGGCATGTCCGAGTATCCGAGCATCACCTGGTAGCCGCGGCAGCACACCTCGCCCTGCTCACCGACAGGAACGATTTCGCCGGAGACCGGGTCGACGATCTTGACCTCGAGTTCCGGCAGCGGCTGCCCCACCGTCGTTGCCTGGTCCACGACGGTGTCCGTAATCCGCGTCTGGCTGATCACCCCGTGCATCTCGCTCTGGCCGAACAAGATGGTGAAGTGGCAGTCCAGGTCGCGGGTGACTCGGTCGACAAGTGCCTCGGGTACTGCCGCGGCGCCGGACATGACGGTGTGGATGCTCGACAGGTCGCGGGTGTGCCGGTCCGGATGGTCGAGCAGGGCGATGAGCATCGTGGGCACCATCAACGAGTGCGTGCCGCGATAGGTCTCGATCATCTCGAGCATCAAGGCCGGCTCGAAGGCCGGCAGGATCACGTAGGTTCCGTGGGCGGCGAACGTGCCGAGTTCTGTGACGCCGCCACCTCCGATGTGGTACATCGGCATGGCGTTGACGCAGACCAGCGGGTCTGTCCGGCCGGCCCGTTCGAACACGAACGCGGCTTCGTTGGCAAGGCCTTTGTGGTGCAGCAGTGCGCCTTTCGGAAATCCGGTGGTGCCCGAGGTGTACTGCAGTTGCACCGCGTCCGTCGGCGAGACAGCCGGGAACTGCGTGGTCGGATCGCCGGTGCGCACGAATTCGACCCATTCGCTGCCCGATACCACTGTGTGCAGTCCGGGCAGGGTCGGCCGGACCTCGTCCAGAATCGCGGACAGGTCCGCGCCGCGGTAGGACTCGCGGTAGAAGAGACCGGCTGCCTTGGATTGCCGCAGGATGTACTCGAGCTCGTGGGCCCGGTATGCCGGGTTGATGCCGACCAGCACCATGCCCGCCATCGCGATCGCCTGGTGCAGGATCACCCAGTCGGCACTATTGGGCGCCCACACCGCGATCCGATCGCCGGGGCGGAAGTGTGTGAGCAACGCGCGGGCGGTCGCTTCGGTGTCTGCGAGCAACTGGCGGTAGGTCCATTCCCGCCGGTCCGCCGGGTCGGCAACGCCGTCGACGAGCGCGACGCGGTCGGGGACGGTCGCGACCCCCTCCCGAAGAAGATCACTGAACGTGATGTCTCGAATGCCCGTGCTTGTGGAGGCCGGCCAATAGGACATCTCTAGCGACATGATGTGCTCCTGCTTTCGGCTGGGGGGATGGAAGAAGGGAAGACTGCAGGGACCGCCCGGGGTCCTCGACCGGACACCTCGGAGTGTAATCGCGGTCACACCAAATATAGTACCAATCAGGGGACTTCCGCTACAATTGTGTCAAACATTTTGATCGGCGAAATCTCCGGTTCCATCCCGAAACACTTGAAGCCGGCCGAGGTTCACACCTCGACCGGCTTCTCGCTGCAACCACTATCCCGCGGAAATCCCCCCGTTCGGACTGACCACCTGCCCCGTGATCCGCCGCGCCTGCGCACTACAGAGAAACAGCACGAGGTCGGCAACATCACCCGGCTCCGCCACCCCCAACGACGCGAGCCGGCTCGCCTTCTCGAACAGCTTCGCGCTGAACGGCTCGGACATGACACGATCGAAACCGCCGGTGTCGCGAATGAGCGACGGTGTCACGGCATTGACCCGAATTCCGTCCCTCTTAGCTTCCATCGCAAGCGTTTTGGTGAACATGACGATTGCCGCCATCGCCGCACCGATCACGCTCTCGCCGGGCGTCGGGTGCTTTGCCGCGTCGGAGGCGATGTTCACAATCACCCCGCCGCGCTGCTGTCGCATCGCCGGCAGGACAGCCCGGCACATGTTGAGGGGGCCGAGAGCCTGGTTGACCAGGACTCCCGGGATATCCTCGGGATCCATCTCGTGGAACAGACGCGGGTTGAACGAACCCGTCGTGCTGTTGACGACGATGTCGGCAGCACCGAGTGAATCCGTGAGTTCCGCCACCACCCGCACCGCCTCCCCGGGAACGTTCACATCGGCCGCGGCGAACAGACACCACACACCGGGCGCGAGCGTTCGAATATGCTGTGCTGCTTTCTCTCCGCGTTCGACATTGCGACCGATCAGACCGATCCGCTGAGCACCCGCGCGCACGAATCGGCGAGCCACCTCGAGCCCGACGCCACTTGTTCCCCCGACGATGTAGATCGTCGACTCGGCCGGAACCGGTACCCGGAAATCACTCGGTTCGTTCATCGTCAATCGTTCCTCTGCAGATCGAGCATCACCGGTCCCCCGGCGTGCACATGATTACCGTCCAGGACACCGTCGCAACTCGCACAGTGCCGCCGACCGCCCGGACTGCTCGATGCCATCTTCGTCTCCGTCGCAGCATCGCGCGCGGTCGGAGCCGTTCGGGCGCCGCGATATTCGTCGCGTGCGAGCAACCCCGCGCCGTAGGCACCGGCGATCTGCGGCTGGTCGAGCACCTCGATCGGGTGTCTCAATGCCTCCGATACACAACGGATCGCAGCCGGGTTCTTGGCGACACCGCCGGTCATCACCGCCGGTGTCGCCCTACCGACCTGAGCGACCAACGCGAGGGTGCGCGCCGCGACCGCACGGTGCACAGAAGCGGCGATGTCGGCCTTGTCCTGCCCTTGCGCGAGCAGAGAAATCACTTCGGTTTCGGCGAACGTGGCACACATACTGCTGACCTCGAGGCCGTCGGCACCGGTGAGCGCAAGCTCGCCCACCGCGTCGATGTCGACCTCGAGCGCGCGGGCCAGCACATCGAAGAATCGGCCCGTTCCGCTCGCACAGCGGTCGTTCATGGCGAAACGTTCCACCAGTCCGTCGTCGTCGACGATGATCGCCTTGCTGTCCTGGCCGCCGATGTCGATGACGAGCCGAACCCCCGGACGCAGTGCCGCTGCGCCGCGCGCATGACAGGTGATCTCGGTGAAGGTGCGGTCGGCGCCCGGCACCAATCGGCGGCCGTACCCGGTGCTCACCGTCCGCCGAATGGCCTCGCGTGGCACTCCCGCCGCGATCGAGGCACCCTCGATCGCGCGGGCGACAGCTTCGCGGCTCACAGCGCCCATCTGCACGACATCCGTCCCGCACAACGCCCCGTCCTGATCGACGACGGCAGCCTTCGCGGTCGTCGATCCCAGATCGACGCCCATGACGAACCATTTGTCGGTACTCATCACACTCGCCTCTTCCCGGTAGGGCGTCGCGCTAGACCGCGGACCTCATCCGCTGCACGTCGATCGCTTCGAGCATCGCTTCGAGGCGACTGTCGAACAACTCGTCGTTGTAGAACGATGCGTCGGCAACGTCCCCCTCGAAGAAGAACGACTTGACTCCGCGCTCGGTCTCGGCAGCCCGGGCGAGCATGGACTGGGGGTTGGTCATCGCCCGACAGGTTCGGGTGGAGTGGAAGGCGATGCCGTCGATCGCGTATTCGTCGAGACGACGTAGCAACAGCTCCCGCAGGTTCTTCAGCCCGTGGTTCAGAGGGCAGAGCAGGTAGTGCTGTGCCATACCGAGCAGCGGGTTGTCGACATCGATGAGCTGCGGTTCCTGCCAGAAGGATTCGTGGGTGTATCGGCCGGCCACCACGGCTACGTCGTACTCGGCGAACTTCCTGGTCAGGAATCCGAGCTTGTTCCAGTTCATGATCCCGTCGAAGTAGACCCGGTAACGCTCGTTCTCCACGGCGCTGACACCATCGGTGATCCGCTGTTCGATCTCGGCCTTCACCCCGGCGAAGTAGTCCACGAGATCCTGATTGCCGGGCAGGAAGTTGATCGGCGCGATGCTCGCCACCCAGTCCCAGTAGGTCGCCGGGGTGGGTGCCTTTCGGCACAGTTCCATGCCTTCGAGGCGCAACTCCGAAGCTCGCTTGATGTACGACATGCTTTCGCTGAGCGCATCCCAGTCGAACGGCCGGCCGGTCTGGTACTCCAGGAAGTCGATCAGTTCCCGGAGCTGGCCCTCGACGTACTTGCCGACCTCGATCCACTCCTCGCCCCGCATGTATCCCGCGTCGGGCTTGTTGCCCCACAACATCGGAATCGAGACGTTGAACAGGGGCAGTGCGCGATCGAACACTCGATACGTCATGGCGTCCCACTGCTGTCCGGTGCTGCAGCCGGCATACCCGTTGACGAAGAAGTCCGGGGCCGGCAACTTGCCGGCGAGCTCCTGCTGGTCGGTCAGGCCCACGACGCCGGTCTCGCTCCGATTGTTGTTCTGGTGCGTCAGGACGGCGCACCCGAGGTGGGTGCGGGCGTACGAGCACAGCTCGTTGATGTAGCCGTACTCGGCCCCGGCGGCCTGGGCCGGACCCTCGAGGTGCTGGGCGGCCAGTCGTGCGGCAAACGCCTCACCATGGCACCATTCGAGGCCGGCCGCCTGGAAGAGCGGGTTCAACGCGGCGCCGTTGTACCAGACGACGTGCTTTCCGCGCTCCTTCGCGGTGAAAATGTTCTCCCAGTAGTCCGCGACCAGCTTGCCGCCGGCGCGGGTACTGGACAGGCGATTCGCCTTGTCCTTGCGCGGTTGTGCAACAGTCATCGTGATCTCCCTCAGTGGTCGAGCGGGTTTCAGGACAGCGCCGGCACGTGCTGCCGACGGATTCGCTCGACAAAGGTCTCGACCCTGGTCCGGAGCGTTTCCACAGGATTGCCCTCATGCTCGGTCTCGATGAGGAGCACGGGGATTCTGTTGGTCTCCAGTGCTTTCCGAAGTTCCGGGTAGTAGAGCATGTGCGGTTCGCAGAACTTCGCCATCATCACGATCACGCCGTTCGCATTGCTGCGGGCGAGTTCGTCGATCAGATATCGGTCCCAGTCGACCTGAGTGGTCACTCGGGTTGGGCACGGGGCGTTGAGGTTTCGCTGCAGATACCAGTTCGACAGCGCCTCGAACGGATCACCGTTCTCGGGCACATCGGTGGAGATGTAGCGATATCCGGTGTACAGGTCGTCGGCGACCACGATCACCCCGGTCTCCTCGATCACGTCCAGGAGTTCGGGCCGCGGGGCGTGGCAGAAGTGGCCGGACAGGTAGAGCCTGACCGCGTCGGGCTGCCCGTCGTCGGCCGGGTCGATCCCGTCGAGAAGGCGTTCGAGGACGGCGGTGTGTTCGGCGATGTCCATCACCATGCTCGACTTCACCAGCACCTGCATTTCGCTCGCGGTGATGCGGAGCCGACCGGAGCGACGCAGTTCGTAGAACTCGCGCAGCAGCCGCCGATTGGCGTTGAACGCCCGGATGCTGGCGCTCAAGGCGTCGGCCGTGATCGAAACTCCAAGGGCAGCTTCGATCTCGGCCGCGAGTTCGCCGATTCGCCCCGCCACCCGAGGTCTGGTCCATGCATCGTCCATGGCGCTGGTGAGCTGGGCGAAGTGCACCGGTTTCTCGGGTCGCGCCCATCGGATCACGTCGACCGCGCCGAGCAGCTGCACGCAGTGGTCCGCCGCCACGATGGCGTCGAAGACGTCGAGCCGACCGAGCGCCGCCTGATCGGCGACACTGCGGGTGTATCCGCAGTAGAACTCGGCGAGCAGGTTGCGTCCCTCGGTGATCGGGATGCGGCTTTCCTGGATGAGCACCGGAAGGGCGCCGGCGGCGTGCACGAGTTCGGATGGAAAGTTCATCGGGAAGGAGCCGATCACGCCGCCTTCGTGGGTCGCCTTCCATGTCTGCGCGTAGTCGACGGGATCGTCGGCCGCGGCACGCAGAGTCGCCATCGGTTCTGGACTGAGTCTGTTCACGTTTCGCCCTCGGATTCGTCGATGGATGCCGGAAGCGACAAGTCGGTGTACTGCTGCGGCATCGAGCTAGATAATACTTAATTTGATAGTTAGTATCCAGAGTTGTCAAACATTGGGTCGTTCGGAGGTAGAAGATGACGCGTGTACTCGACGGACTGCGGGTGGTCGAACTGGCCGGGATCGGCCCGTCGCCCCATACCGCAATGTTGCTGGCCGATCTCGGGGCAGACGTCGTTCGGATCGAACGCCCCGGCGGGGTCAACCAACTCGTACCCGTGGAACAGGACGCCGGCTTGCGCAACCGCCGATCGGTGCACGCCGATCTGAAAGATCCCGACGATCTGCAGCGCGTGCTCAGGCTCGTCGACAATGCCGACGTGCTCATCGAGGGCTATCGCCCCGGCGCGGCAGAGCGCCTCGGCATCGGCCCCGAAGTGTGCCGAGCACGCAATCCCCGACTCGTCTACGCCCGGATCACCGGATGGGGACAGGACGGCCCACTGGCCGCCTACGCCGGGCACGACATCAACTACCTCGCCCTCACCGGGGCGTTGAACGCGATCGGACGCAAAGGCGAACGCCCACTGGCACCACTCAACCTGGTCGCCGACCTGGGAGGCGGATCGATGCTGGCGATCACCGGCATCCTCGGCGCCCTCTATGCCCGGGAGCGGTCCGGGCAGGGTGACGTCGTCGATGTCGCGATGGTCGACGGCGTCAGCACACTGATGACGATGTACTGGACGCTGACCGAGAACGGACTGTGGTCCGCCGACCGAGGCACCAACGTCGTCGACAGCGGCGCCCCGTTCTACGACACCTACGAATGCGCCGACGGGCGGTACGTCGCAGTCGGCGCAGTCGAACCGGCCTTCTACGCACAACTACTCACGGGCCTCGGACTCGATCAGGCCGACCTTCCGGACCAATACGATCGCAGCACCTGGCCCATGCTGCGCGCCCGGTTCGCCGAGATCTTCCGGGCACACGATCGCGACCGATGGGTGGACCATTTCGCCCCCCTCGACGCATGCCTCACGCCGGTGCTCGCCCTGGAGGAGGTCGCCACGCACCCGCACATCGCCGCACGCGGAACAATCGTCGAATCGTTCGGACAACGTCAGCCCGCGGCATCGCCGCGCTTCTCGAACGCGGCGCCGGCAACGTACTCGGCACCCCGCGCACCCGGCGCCGACACCGCCGCGGTACTACGCGACTGGGGCGTCGTCGAGGGCGCGCACTGATGCGCGGCAGCCCGCCGGCCCCGCACCGTCGGCAGTGCGGGGCGTGTGGCGTGGCTCCGACCGCCTGCGCGACGATGTACCTATGACTGATCCCGACATCGGGTCCGTATCCGACAAGGACTCACCCCCCGCCCGCAGCGCCCGATCCGTGCTTGTGACGGTGCTCGGCGAGTTGGTCGAACCGTGCGGTCGGCCGGTCCGTACCGCGGCGCTGCTCTACGTCCTGAGGGGTCTCGGATTCGGTGAGCCCGCGGCACGGCAGGCGCTGGCCCGCACAGGCTCGTCCGGGTTGATTGCCGCGCAGCGGGTCGGTCGGGAAACCTTGTGGCACCTGACCGAGAAAGCGCACCGCCTGTTCGCCGAAGGCGACATGCGCGTGTTCCCCCCCGAAGTCGACGCCACCCAATGGGACGGACGCTGGCTGGTCATCAACGTCCCGGTTCCCGAATCACACCGCTCGAGCCGGAAGAAACTGTATGCGGCATTGCGGTGGGCCGGCTTCGGAAACCCGACCCCCGGCGTCTGGGTGACCCCCCACATCGATCGTGCCGCCGAGGCCGCCAGGACGATCGAGTCTCTCGGATTGACCGACAACACGGTCACGTTCGTCGGCCCCATCGGCCAGCCGGGTATCACCGAAGCCGAACTCGTCCGGCGGTCCTGGGATCTCGGCGAGGCCGAGAAGGTCTACGACGAGTTGCTCACCCGCTTCGACGTGCGCGAATTCAGCTCCGCCGACGAGTTGCTGATCACCCACCTGCAGCTGGCCGATTCCCTGCGCCGGATGCCCTACCTCGATCCCCGGCTGCCCGAGGTGCTGCTGCCGGACTGGGCCGGATTGCAAGCGGCGAAGCGACTACGCGATCTGCGTACCGAGTGGACCCCGGCAGCACACGCTCGTTGGCGCGAAATCGCGGGCATCGAGTAGCGACCACCGGGCCGGTGCCCGTCCCGACCCGATCAGACGCCGGCCGCGGTCAGGCCCGCCGCCCGGTGAGCGGCGTCGAGGAAGGCCCGCACCAGGGCGCCGTCGCGGTAGTACTGATCCCCCACGCCGGCGACGGCCCGGCGCCGCCCGTACTCGTACAGCACCGCCAGCTTCCACAGAGCCAAGGCGGTATACCAGTCGAGGTTCGACAGATCGGCGCCGGTGGCAGCCGCATACCGCTGGGCGAGTTCGTCGCGGGTCGGGTAGCCCTCTTCGAGGACGGCGACACCGAGGTCCTCGGTCGGCGTGCGGTCCTGTCCTTCGACGGGATACGACGCGAGGAAGTACCCGAGATCGAACAGTGGGTCACCGATCGTCGCGAGCTCCCAATCCAGCACCGCCGCAATACGTCCCGGCGGCGCGGCAGCGAGGATGACGTTGCCGATGCGGTAGTCGTTGTGGATGATCGCCGCACCGGACTCGGCCGGAACGTGGGCGGCGAGCCACGCGTCGATCTCCGCGAACTCCGGCGGCGGCGTCCCGTCCTCGGCCGCCACCAGTCGGCCCATGCGACGCAGGTGACGCTCGTTGAATCCGTCGGGCCGGCCGAGGTCACCGAGACCGGCAGCCTGCCAGTCGACCGCGTGCAGAGCGGCGAGGGTGTCGATCAGCGCCTCACCGATCCGGCGACGATCGGCCGGTGCGCTCAGTGCTGCCGGGGTCTCTGTGGTGACCACCGGACCGGCCACGTAGTCCATCACGTAGAACGGGACGTCGAGCACGTCGCCGGTCCGACCGACAGCCAGCACGGCCGCCACCGGTACGCCGCTGCCGGCGAGTGCACCGACGAGCCGTGCCTCGCGCAGCATGTCGTGGGCCCCCGGCGGGACGGGGGGCGGCGGCGGCCGGCGAACGATCACCCGGCGTACCCCATCGGACACCAAGTACGTCAGATTGGAATGCCCGTCACCGATACGGTCCGCTGTCAGCGGCCCGTCGGTGATACCGCGCTCACGCAGGAATCGTTCCAACGCGCCGAGGGTTTCGGGAGTCCATTCCCAGGTCATATGCTCGCCTCCATCAGATCGTGCCACCGGCCCGTGCCGCCCGGTCCCGGGCAACTGCATGCAGTCGGTCGTTCGCCGACGTCTATGCCCCGGTGAAGCGCGGAGCTCGCTTCTCCTTGAATGCGGCCAACGCTTCGGGCATGTCCTCACCACGGGTGAGCAGCGCCTGCCCCCGGTTCTCCAGCTCGAGCGCCGCCGCGTACGAGGTCACTTCCTGGTTCCGCTGCAGCGCGCGCTTCGACATCCGAATCCCGCCGGGGGAATTCGTCGCGATCGTCTCGGCCAATGCAATGGCCTCGTCGAAGAGGTTCTCGCTCGGCACCACCCGGTTGGCAAGCCCGATCCGGACCGCCTCCTCCGCGCCGACGAAGCGTGCCGTGTACGCGATCTCCGCTGCCCGGCCCGGCCCGACGAGCCGGGTCAGTTGCCAGGAAGTGCCGAGTTCCCCAACGGACAACCCGACCTTCACGAAGGCCGCGTTGAACTTCGCAGTCGGGGCGACCAGCCGGATGTCGGCAGTCAGGGCGAGCGACATACCGCCGCCGGAGGCAGCACCGTGGATCGCGGCGATCACCGGGAACGGCAGATGCCGCAGCGCGGCCAGGCCCCCGGTCGCGGTCTCCTGGAACTTCAGGAATTCCCGCACCCCCATTTCGGTGATCACACCGATCTCGTCCAGGTCGAACCCGGCGCAGAAAGCCCGATCCCCCGCACCGCGCAGGATCAGCGCCCGCGCGTCGGTGTCGCGCAATGCGTATGCAGCGGTGTTGAACTCTTCGAACATCTTCACGACCATCGAGTTCATCCGGTCGGGCCGGTTGATCGTGAGAACGGCGATCTTGCCCTCGAGGACCTCGAGGGTGAGAGTCTCGAGCCGGGGCGGCTCGTAGTTGCTCAGCACTGACGTATTCTCCCGCGTCTCCATCTGCGTCACCTCGATCACCGACCCGTGAACTTCGGGCTGCGCTTGTCCTTGAACGCGGCCAGCGCTTCGGGCATGTCCTCACCACGGGTGAGCAGCGCCTGACCCCGGTTCTCCAGTTCGAGCGCCGCGGCGTAGGACGACACCTCCATGTTCGCGTGCAGTGCGCGCTTCGACAGCTGCACGCCGGCAGGCGAATTCGCGCAGATCAAGCGTGCCATCGACAGCGCCTCGTCGAGCAGCGACTCGGCGGGCACCACCGCATTCAGCAGCCCGAGCGACTCCGCCTCCACAGCTTCGATGAAGCGGCCCGTGTACGCGAACTCCGCGGCCCGCGCCGGACCGATCAACCGAGTCAGGTGCCAGGAAGCGCCCAGGTCCCCGGCCGAAAGACCGATTCGCACGAACGCCGCGTTGAATCGCGCGGCCGGCGAACCGATCCGGATGTCGGCAGCCAGGGACAGCGACAGTCCTCCCCCGGCCGCCGCGCCGTTGACCGCCGCGATCACCGGCACACGGATGCCGCGAATCGCCGAGAGCGCTCGCGCCGCCATTTCCTGCTGATCGAGCATCCCCATCGGCGTCAACGACGACAGCCCTTCGGCGTCGTCGAGATCGAACCCGCCACAGAACGCCTTACCGGCCCCGGTAAGAATGACCACACGCAGGCCGTCTTCGCGATCGAGTTGCAGCGCAACCTTTTCGAGTTCGACGAACATCGTGTTCGTCATCGAGTTCATTCGTTCGGGACGGTTCAACGTCACAACGGCGATCCCGGGTTCGGGTCGTTCGAGCGTGAACGTTTCCCATGTCGTCGGTTCGGTCACGTGTTCGCTCCTTCTTCGGTCCGGCGGTCCAGGTGGTCGCCGTGAGTAGGTGTGATCGGGCTGTCCTCGGCGGGGGCTTGTCGTACCGCACCGGAACGCAGCCAACGGTCGGTGCGGCCGGGGTCGATTCCCCAGTCGCTCAGGATCTCGAGGGTGTGCTCCCCCGGCGTCGGCGG
>NZ_JADZGH010000041.1:74649-82093 GCF_015865005.1 Rhodococcus sp. CX | reverse complement strand
CGGTGTGTGTCCTTCGGCCGCCTCCAGCCACTCCGCGAGAGCACGGCCCCGCACGGCGTCGGCGAACACCTTCTTCATCTGCGGCCATTGCGCGCGGTCGTTCTGATCCGGCAGGTCACCGGGCAGACCCAGCAGGGCTACGAGGTCGGCATAGAAGTGCGGTTCGAGCGCGCCGACCGAGAGCCATTTGCCGTCGGCGGTCTCGTAGGCGTCGTAGAACGGTGCGCCGCTGTCGACGAGGTTCGTCCCGCGTTCACCGTTCCACGACCCGCTCTGCGAAAAGCCGAAGAACGGCGTCGCGAGCAGGGCGGCGCCCTCCACCATCGAGGCATCGATCACCTGTCCACTGCCCGAGCGTTGCCTCTCGAAGAGAGCGGACAACACGCCCAAGGCGAGAAGCATTCCGCCGCCGCCGAAGTCGCCGATCAGGCTGAGCGGCGGAGTCGGTGGCTGGCCGTGGCGTCCGATCAGCGACAGGGCGCCGCTGAGTGCCACGTAATTGATGTCGTGACCCACGTGCTGCGCCAGTGGGCCGTCCTGTCCGAAGCCCGTCATGCGACCGTAGATCAGCCGCGGATTGCGCTCGGCGCACTCGTCCGGTCCGATCCCGAGCCGCTCGGTGACACCGGGGCGGAAACCTTCGATCAGCACGTCGGCATCCGTCACGAGCGACAGCACCGCCTCCACCCCATCCGGGTGCTTGAGATCGACGGCAAGCGACCGGCGTCCCCGGTGCAGCAGTTCGGTGCGGAAATCCGCGTTCGGCCCGACCAGCCCCGCTCCGGTCGCACGGTCGACCCGCACCACATCGGCACCGAGATCGGCCAGCAGCATGGCGCAGAACGGACCCGGGCCGATCGAGCCGATCTCGACCACCTTCAAACCCGCCAACGGGCCTGTGAACGAGCGTTTCGCACAGTCCTGTGCCACTGCTGCACCTTCCCCAGTTTGGTCCGATGATAATACCTTCGATTGGTCCACGCGAGACTGTCCGAACCGCTCGGACACGCTCCCGATCAGTCACTGACCATCGTCGTCGCCTCCCCCGACCGGTCGGCAGCGCGCAGACCCCGAGGCCGAGCCTGCGCACTCACCACCAGCACGACGGACAACAGGACCACCACGCCTCCGACGACCAGCGCAGGAGTGACCGGCTCGGACAGCACGACCGCCCCGAGAGCGACAGCCACCACCGGATTCACATAGGTGTGGGTGGCCACCAGCGGAAGCGGTGCATGAACCAGCAGCCACGCGTACGCGGTGAATCCGACGATCGAGCCGAAGACCACGAGATAGCCGAACGCTCCCCAGGCCCGCAGACCCACGTCACCCGAGAACCGCTCGCCGGTGACGACCGAAGCCAGCAGCATCGCCACCCCGGCCGCCACGAGCTGGTACATCGCACTGACATACACGTCCCGCGGAAGCGGGATCCTCGGCTGGACCCAGGACCCGAACGACCACGAAAGACTCGACAGCACGATGACCCCCATACCGACCAGCGGGAGGTTCGAACCCGTGCTGCCGGCCGACAGGAGCAATACGGCCAGGCCGACCAGCCCCACCCCGACTCCGGCCAGCTCGAGCGGGCGCGGGCGTTCTCCGGACAGGGCACGGTAGATGCAGATCCACACGGGCACCATCGCGACGAGAAGCGCGGTCACGCCGGAGGGCACACCGTGCAACTGGCCGACCGACGTCAACCCGTTTCCACACGCGAGCAACAGGACTCCGAGGAACGCGGCCCCGCAGGCCTCACGCCGGGTGACGAGCAGCCGCTTCCACCCGCCACGCACGGCGAGGAACACGGCCATCAGCAGGGCCGCAAGCAGGAAACGCGCACCCATCGAGCCGAGCGGCGGCGCCTCTTCGATCACGAGACGGATCGCGAGATAGACCGATCCCCAGATCAGGTAGACCAGAGACAGGGCGAGCGCGATCGAACCGCGCCCGGCGGGCCCGGACGACACGGCGCTCAGGCGAAGCGCGGGGTGCGCTTCTCGAGGAACGCGGTGATGCCCTCCTTCGCCTCCCCGCTCTCGAAGAGTTCCTGCTCCTGAGCAACCTCGAAGCGGAAACCCTCCTCGAGTGGAGTGTCGAAGGCGGCGTCGACGAGCCGATCGATCAATCCGATCGCATGGGCCTCGTCCGCGGGAACCTGCCGAGCGGTCAGCATGATGTCGAGTGCCCGGCCACGTCCCACGAGCCGCGGAAGACGTTGGGTGCCACCGGCTCCCGGGATGAGGCCCAGCTTGACCTCGGGAAGCCCGAACTTCGCATCCGCACCCCCGACCCGCAGGGTGCAGGCCATCGCGAGTTCGAGACCGCCCCCGAGCGCGAGACCGTCCACCGCGGCGATCGTGATCCGGTCGGCGGACGCGAGCCGGTCGAGCGCCCCGCGGAGTCGATCACCGTAGGCGGTGAACGATTCCGCATCCACGGCCGACATGTGCTTGATGTCCGCCCCTGCGGCGAAGAAACCGGGGATATCCGACCGGACGACAATAACTTTCACCGAACCGTCGGCATCGGCGGCGTCCAGTGCCGCGTTCAGGCCATCGATGATCGGCAGGCCGAGGGCGTTCGCGGGCCTGCGCTGGAGCGTGATCGTCATGACGCCGGCGTCGACGTCACTCCATGTCACTGCGGGCGTAGCGGTTTCCGACATGCACACCATCCTGTTCGGTCCAACAATGATGCAACAATACTAATTATTGGACCGAAATGGAAGGTCATGGTCGACGTGGGAACTTTTCGAACTCCGGCCGGCGCTTCGCCTTGTACGCCTCCCGCCCCTCCTTGGCCTCGTCCGTCGAGTAGAACAGCAGATTCGCATCGTGCGCGAGCTGCTGAATCCCGGCCATCCCGTCCTCCGCCGCATTGAAACTCGCCTTCATCAGGCGCAGCGCGAAGGGGGAAAGCTCGAGCATCTCGCGGCACCACTGGACGGTTTCGCGCTCGAGGTCGGCCAACGGCACCACCGTGTTGACCAACCCCATCTCCAGAGCCTGCCGAGCGTCGTACTGCCGGCACAGGAACCAGATCTCCTTGGCCTTCTTCACCCCGACCAACTCCGCGAGCAGACCCGCACCGTACCCGCCGTCGAACGACCCGACCTTGGGACCGACCTGACCGAAGCGGGCATTGTCCGCGGCAATCGTCAGATCGCACACCAGATGCAGGATGTGCCCGCCACCGATGGCATAGCCGGCGACCATGGCCACCACCGGCTTCGGCAGTCGGCGGATCTGGATCTGCAGGTCGGTGACATGGAACCGACCGACACTGCCCGCCTTGCCGGGCTCGGTGAGGTAGCCGGTGTCGCCGCGCACCCGCTGGTCACCTCCCGAGCAGAACGCATCGGGCCCCTCTCCGGTCAGCACGATGGCACCGATCGAGGAATCCTCACGGGCATCGACCAACGCGTCGGAGATCTCCATCAACGTCTGGGGGCGGAACGCGTTGCGCACCTCGGGACGGCAGATCGTGATCTTGGCGATCCCGTCGCCGCTGTGTTCGTACCGAATATCCTCGTACTCTCCGAGCGGCGTCCACTTCACGAAATCCGTTGTATCGCAATTGTTCGTCATGTTTCGATCATAGTCCCTTCCGTGAACGATCGTTAACATACCGCAACGCACGACAGCGCGGCCGGAGAGGTTTCCGGACCGCGCTGTCGGGGTGGGAATCGACCGATGACGATCAGGCCATCGTCAGGCCACCACTGACGGACAAGGTCTGGCCGGTGACGAATTCCGCCTCGTCGGAGGCGAAGAACGCCACGGCAGCGCCGATGTCGGTGGCCTTGCCGAGCCGCTTCATCGGCACCGCGCGGGTCATGCCGGCGATCACCTTGTCGGCTTCCTGGCCGGAATTGTCGGCGAACTTGCGCAGCGCCGGGGTATCCGTCGGGCCGGGGCACACCGTGTTGGCGGTGACACCCTTCGTGGCGACCTCACGAGCGAGGGTCTTGGTGAACGCGATGATGCCGCCCTTGGCACCCGAGTACACCGCTTCGAGCGACGAGCCGACGCGTCCGGCGTCCGAACCGATATTGATGACGCGCCCCCAGCCCCGCTCGACCATGCCCGGCAGGGTCGCCTGGATGACCCGCAGCTGACCCTTGAAGTTGATCTCGAGGATCCGGTCCCAGAACGCCTCGTCCGTCTTCAGGAACGGCATGAAATCGTCCCACCCGGCGTTGTTGACGACGATCTCGACGGGACCGAACTGCTCGGCGACCTGCTTGACCGCCGCCTGCACGGATTCGGTGTCCGTCACGTCGACCGGGACGGCGATCGCCTGGCCGCCGGCGTCACGGATGGCGGCCGCGGTCTCCTCGGCGGCCTCGAGGTTGAGGTCGGCGACCGCGACGCGGAAGCCGGCTGCGCCCAGCGCATCGGAGATGCCCTTGCCGATACCCTGGGCACCGCCGGTCACGAATGCCACTCGATTGCTCATGTTCTTCTCCGTCTTTGTTGTGTACGTGATGGTTTCGGATATGACCGAAGCTTCAGTTCGCGGTCGCGGCCCATTCGATGGGGCCGGCGACGATCGAATGGCTCGTCAGCTTTCGGCCCAGAACGAGTTGGGCTTCGCGAGCTGCCTCGATGATGCGTCGCAGATCGAGCCCTGTATCGACATCCATCTCGTGGAACATACTCACCAGATCCTCGGTGGCGATGTTGCCGGTCGAACCCACCGGAACGGGGCAACCGCCCAGTTCCCCGAAGCTCGACTCGAAACTCGCGCATCCCGCCTCGAGCGCGGCGAATGCGTTCGCGAGACCCTGGCCGCGGGTGTTGTGGAAGTGCGCGGTGACCTCGACCCCGGGCAGGCGTTCGCTGGCCGCGGCGAAGAACTCCGAAGCATAGGCCGGATTGCACATGCCGGTGGTGTCGCCGAAACCGACCTCCGTGGCACCGGCTTCGGCGAATCGCTCCGCCAGGTCCAGCACCCGCTTCAGCTCCACCTTGCCCTCGAAGGGGCATCCGAACGACGTCGCAATGACCGCGGCGCAGTGCAGCCCCTCGGCGACGATCCGGCGAGCCATGATGTCGTTGTCCGCCATGGTTTCGTCGACGGTACGGTTGACGTTCTTCTTGTTGTGGGTTTCGGACGCGCTGACGAAGATCGCGACCTCGTGGAAGGTGTCGCGCACCTTCAGCGCGTTGTCCAGTCCCTTAGTGTTCGGCACGAGGACCATCAGCTTCACATCGTCGGGCACGTCGATGCGGCGGAGCACCTCCACCCCGTCCGACAGCTGCGGGATGACGTCGGGCCGCACGAAACTGGCGACCTCGATCCGCTTCAGGCCGGCGCGACCGAGGGCGTTGATCAGCCGCACCTTGTCGTCGGTCGGGATGGTCTCCGGCTCGTTCTGGAAGCCGTCGCGCGGACCGACTTCTCGGATCTGTACCCGTTGGGGACGCGTCATGGCGTTCACTCCTCGTTTCCGCTCGCTCCACTGCGAAGCAAGTCGTGCTCGGTCAATGCGATGTCCAGTTGCTCGCGATGCTCCGGGGCTGCGACCGCGATCATTCGCCGGGCCCGTTCCGCAAGGGAACATCCCCGCAGTTCGGCCACGCCGTGCTCGGTGACGACGTAGTCCACGTCGGCACGCGCCGTGGTGACGGACCCGAACTCGAGGGCCGGCTTGATCGACGAACGGCCGCGCGCGGTGGACCGAAGTGCGATGACCGAGCGCCCCCCGGTCAGAGACGCAGCCCGGGAGAAGTCCACCTGTCCGCCGACCGCGCCGACGTAAGCGGCTCCGGCCCGCTCCGCTCCCACCTGCCCGGTGAGGTCGACCTCGATCGCGGAGTTTATCGACACGAGCGAGGTCAACTGCGAGAGCACCTGCGGCGCATGGGTATAGCTGACGGGACGGAAATCCACCGGCAGGTATGGCAGGCGTTCGTACAAGGTGGCCGTGCCGAGCGCCGCCCCGGTGATATGGCGGCCGATGTCGATCTGTTTGCGCGCCCCGGTGAGCACGCCCTTGTCGATCAACCGCAGCACCGCATCGGAGATCATGCCGGAGTGCAGGCCGAGGTCCCGATGTCCTTCCAGGGCCGCCAGCACCGCCGAAGGCAATGTGCCCACACCGATCTGGATGGTGTCGCCGTCCTCGACGAGGCCTGCGACGTGCCGGGCGATCGCCGTCTCGACGGCCTCGGGCTCACGGTCGGGCGCTTCGAGCAGCGGCCGGTCGGTTTCGACGACCGCCGCGAACCGCGACAGGGGGATCGCGGGTGCACCCTGGGTCCTGGGCATGCGCTGATTGATCTCGGCGATCAGGATGGGGGTGTGCTCGAGTGCGTCGGCGATGTAGTCGACGCCGACGCCGAGCGAGCAGTTGCCGTCGGCGTCGGGAGGGGCGACCTGCACGAACCCGACGTCGCATGGCAGGCGGTGCTCGGCGAACAGTCGGGGCAGTGCCCCGAAGTGACAGGGCACGACCTCGAGCCGGTCCCGTCGGCTGAGCCGGCGGAGTTCCCCGAGCCCGCCGTAGGAGACGACGGACAACTCGTCCGGGGTCCGATCGGCGAGTCGGCGGTCCCAGGTCAGGCCCACGAACGCCCGGACCGCGCCGATCGACGGGAGCTGGTCGAGCAGAGCGTGGACGAGCGGGGTGGGTTCCGCACTCGTTTGGCTCCACCAGATTCCGTCGCCGGCCCGGACATGGGGCGTGAGGTCGATCATCAGTCGATCCGCTGGATCAGTGTGGCGGTCCCGAGTCCGCCACCACAGCACATGGTGACCAGCCCGATTTCGGCGTCGCGGCGTTCGAGTTCGGCGACGACCGTCGCGATGAGCCGGGCGCCGGTGGCACCGACCGGGTGTCCGAGCGCGATCGCACCACCGTTGACGTTGACCCGGTCCATGTCGGGCTTGAGTTCGCGTTCCCAGGCCAGGACAACGGAACTGAACGCTTCGTTGATCTCGAACAGATCGATGTCGTCGATCGTCATCCCGTTGCGGTCGAGCAACTTCCGGGTCGCCGGTATCGGGCCGGTGAGCATGATGATCGGGTCGACTCCGACCGTGGTCTGGTCGAGGATCCGGGCGCGGGCGCGCAGACCGTGGGTCTCGACCGCGTCCCGGGAGGCGAGCAGGACACCGGCTGCGCCGTCCGAGATCGGCGAGGAACTGCCGGCGGTGATCCGGCCGTTCTCCCGAAACGCGGTCTTCAGGCCGGCCAGGGTGTCCAGGCTCGTGCCGGGCCGGACGGTCTGGTCGGTTCTGCGGACTTCGCCGTCGAGTTCGAGGGGGATCATCTCTTCGTCGAACCGCCCGGCCTCGATGGCCTCGGTAGCCAGGCGGTGGGATCGGACGGCGAATTCGTCCATCTCCTGCCGGGTGATGCTCCACCGGTCGGCAATGAGCTCGGCGCTCTCGCCCTGGTGCACGAAGTCGTACTTCTCGCGCAGCTCGGCCGGCC
>NZ_JADZGH010000041.1:62470-74639 GCF_015865005.1 Rhodococcus sp. CX | reverse complement strand
CGTGGCCCATGTGCTCGACACCGCCAGCGATGACCAGGTCGTGCGTGCCGGAGCCGACGAGGGCGGCACCCATCTCGACCGCGGTCTGTGCGGAGCCGCAGCGGCGGTCGAGGACGACGGCCGGTACCTCGGGTGGGTACCCGGCCTGCAGCCATGCGTTGCGCCCGATGTTGCGGGACTGTTCACCGAAGGGTGCGGTGCAACCGACGACGAGGTCCTCCACCGCTGCCGGCGCCAGGCCGCTGCGGCGGATCAGATCCGTGTAGACCGCGCCGAGCATCTCGTTCGGATGTGTATCCCGGAACCACCCGCGTTCGGGGTGGGATCGGCCCATCGGGGTGCGAGCCGCTTCGGCGATGATCACCTCGCGCGCGGAGCGCCGGAAGGGGTTGGTCGTTTCGGTCATCAGATCACCGTTCCACCGTCGACGGGCAGCACCTGGCCCGTGATGTACGAGGCGCCGCCGGAGGCGAAGAATACGAAGCTGGCCGAGATCTCGTTCGGCTCGGCCCAGCGCCTCAGAGCGACACGCTCGAGGGTCTTGGCCGCGAGCTTGTCGTTGCTGCGGATGTTCTCGGTCATCGGCGTGGCTGCAAGGGGCGCAATGGCATTGACGGTGACCTGCTTGCGGGCGAGCTCGCGGGCCAGTGACTTGGTCAGACCGATGATGCCCGCCTTGGCTGCCCCGTAGTTGGCCTGGCCGATGGTGCCTTGCAGGCCGGCGGCGGAGGTGACGTTGATGATGCGCCCGGTGCCGTCCTCCGGCAGGTAGGGCAGGACGGCCTTGCTGCACACGTAGCTGCCGACGAGGTGGATGTCGACGATGCGGCGGAAGTCGTCTTCCTCGAGATTCGGGAACATTGCGGGTGCGATGGCCCCGGCGTTGTTGACGAGGATGTGGACGGTGCCGCCACCGAGTGCGGCGGCCTGTTCTGCCGCCGCGGCGGCCTGGGCGGCGTCGCGGACGTCGAGTACGGCGGCCTTGGCGGTACCGCCGGCGGCGGTGATCTCCGCGGCCACGGCGGCGGCTGCGTCCTCGTTGACATCGGTGACGAGGACCGCAGCGCCGGCGGCGGCGTACGCGTGCGCCACGGAGGCACCGATGCCGCTGCCCGCGCCGGTCACGAGGGCGGATCTTCCGGTGAGTTCGAACATCAGTAGCTCCTGGGAAGGCCGAGCACGTGCTCGCCGAGGTAGTTGAGAACCATTTCCTGGCTCAGCGGTGCGATGCGGGTCAGGCGCGCCTCGCGGAAGTAGCGCGCGACGTGGTATTCCTCCGAGTAGCCCATGCCGCCGTGGGTCTGCAGTGCGCGGTCGGCGGCCTGGAATCCGGCGTCGGCGCACAGATACTTGGCCATGTTGGCCTCGCGGGCACAGGGGCGGCCGTTGTCGTAGAGCCAGGTCGCCTTGCGCAGGACGAGTTCGGCGGCGTCGAGGTGGGCGAGGGAGTCCGCGAGGGGGAACTGGATGCCCTGGTTCATGCCGATCGGGCGGCCGATGCCGAGCGCCTCGGAGGCGACGAGCATCCGTTCCGGGTTGAGTCCGTCGAGGATGTACTTGAAGCCTTTGCCCTCTTCGCCGACCCGATCCTCGACGGGGATCTCGAGTCCGTCGATGAACAGCTCGTTGGAGGTGACGGCGTTGCGGCCCATCTTCTTGATGGGCCGGATCTCGACCTTCGAGCGGTCCAGGTCGGTGAGGAAGAGCGTGAGGCCGTCGGTTTTCTTCTGCGCGTCCTCGAATTTGGTGGTGCGGGTGAGCAGGAGGATCTTCTCCGACTCCATTGCCTTCGAGATCCACACCTTGCGTCCGTTGACGATGTACTTGTCGCCATCACGTCGCGCGAAGGTGGTGATCTTGGTGGTGTCCAGGCCCGCGCCGGGTTCGGTGACCCCGAAGCACACGTGCAGGTCGCCGTTGACGATGCGCGGCAGGGTGCGCTGCTTGAGTTCTTCGGAGCCGTGCACGATCACCGGGTGCATGCCGAAGATCGACAGGTGCATCGAGCTCGCGCCGTTCATGCCGGCGCCCGAGGCGGCGACCTCCTGCAGCAGGATCGAGGCCTCGGTGATGCCCAGCCCGTGTCCGCCGTACTCCTCGGGGGTGGTGATGCCCAGCCAGCCGCCCTTGGCGAACGCGTCGTAGAACTCGGTGGGGAATTCGTGCGCGGCATCCTTTTCCACCCAATACTGCTCGTCGAACTTGCCGGCGAGTTCTCGTACCGCATCTCGGATCGTTGCCTGATCCTCGGTCAGATCGAAGTCCACAACACAATCCCGTCGTCGTCGCTAACGTTTGGACTTAAGTTACTAAAGGACAGACCAATTAGTCAATGGTGGTCATCCAGCCGCCGGCAGAAGAGGCAACTCCCGGGCAATACGCTCGTTCCACACCTCCGGGCTGCCGAACAGCTTCTCGTCGAGCTTGGCGCGCTTGTAGAACAGCTGCAGGTCGTGCTCCCACGTGTAGCCGATCGCACCGTGCATCACGAGTGCGCTGTCGGCGGCCTGGACCGCACTGCGGGTCACCTGCGCCTTCGCGATCGCCGCATGCGTTGCACACTCCTCGAGACCCAGATCCACCGAGGCCGCGGCATAGTAGGAGATGGAACGAGCCGCCTCGACGGACACGAGAATCGTTGCGGCAGCGTGCTTCACCGCCTGGAAGGAACCGATCGGCACACCGAACTGGTGGCGCGTTCGGCTGTAGTCGACCGCCAACTGCAGCATCCGCTCCATCGCGCCGAGCGCGTCTGCGGAGGCGAGCACGGCCGCGCGCAATCCCGCGTCGGCCAGCGCGGCCGGCGCGTCGATGTCGAGGCGTTGCGCGACGACGTTCTCGAGCTGTACGTCCGCTGCGCCCCGGGACGGATCGAGGAAGCGCCGCGGTGTGACCGTGAGGCCCGGGTCGCCAGCCCGGACGAGATAGAGGGCCACGCCGCCGCTGCCCTCGGCGGGGACGACGAACCGGGCGGCGCGTTCGGCGCCGAGGACGGCAGGCACGCGTCCGGTCAGCACCCCTCGCTCGTCGACGCGCACGGCGTCGCGCAGTCCGAGTGGACGGCCGGAATCGACTGCCAGAGCCGCGAATTCACCACCGGTGAGTACCGCCTCGGCGACATCGGGCGGCAACAGAGGGGCCGCGAGCACCGACGCGGTCCACGCGCTGGCCGGTGCGGCATACCGTCCCAGCGCCTCGGCGGTCAGCGCGAGTTCGAGCAGACCGCCGCCCTGGCCGCCCACCTCTTCCGGCAGGCCGGCCGAAAACCATCCCTCGTCCACGAACCTGCGCTCGAACTCGGCGGGGTCGCCCGATTCACCCCACTTCCGGACGTTCGCGGGTGCCGCGAACCGCTCGAGCCAGCCGCCGAGGGCTTCGGTGAACATTTCTTGCTCTTCTGACAGCTCCCAACGCATGGAACTGGTCCTCTCGATGAGTCGGGGAATAGCCTGCAAGATGAATGCAGCGAGAATTCGATGGTATATTAGGTCTGACCGTTAGACCAGAGAGGGTGGGGGAGACATGACACCAGCACCGAGCACGACCCGCAACGGGCGTTCTTCCATCCAACTGACTCCGATGGAGGTCCCCAAGGCCTCGGACGTCCTCGCCAACGAGCTGCGCGAACGCATCCTCAGCGGGGAATACGCCGAAGGCACCCCCCTGCCCCCGGAACGCGAACTCGTCGTCCAGACGAAGATGAGCCGAACCACGGTCCGCGAGGCCCTGCGCATCCTCGAGGTACAGGGTCTGGTACGAATCAAAGCGGGACGCGCCGGCGGCGCCTTCGTCCAGCGACCCGGCGAGCAGTCGATGGCCGACACCGTGGCCCTGCTCATCCGAGGACGCCAGATCCGCCTGAGCGCACTGCTCGAAACGCGCGAGGCGATCGAACCGTTCTGCGCACAACTGGCCGCCCGCCATCGGACCGACGAAGATCTCGCCCGGCTCGACGCCGCCAACGATGCCATCGCGGCCGCCGGCGACAAGCTCGACGCATTCCTCCAGGCCAACGTCGACTGGCACATCGCCGTCGCCAGCGCGAGCCACAACGAGCTGATGTCCGGGCTGATGATCTCGCTCTCCCGCGCCATCTACGCGGCCACCGAGAACGAAGGCTTCATCGACCAGAAGGTCCGCGATATCACCGTCCGGGCACACCGGTCGGTCACGAAGGCCATCCGCGACAAGGACGCCGACGCAGCACACCGGCGGATGGGCCGACACGTCCACTCGTACGCCGAATCCATCCGGGAGTTCGAAGAGCGCACCGACATTCCACTGGACCAGGAGCCCTGAGCGACGCGCATATCCGGGCTCGCGGAAGCCCCTCGCCGAACAGACACGATGGCCGCCCATACCGTTTCGGTACGGGCGGCCATCGCATTACCTACCCCCGTCCGGCACCTTGCTCGGCACCGGTCACCACGGCGCGGATCTCCTCCACCGCCTCGGGGTTCTCGGCACCGGACAGGTCACCGGGATCGGTGCCCAACGCTGCCGCCCGCACCGCGCGGCGCAAGATCTTCGCCGACCGCGTCTTCGGCAGACGCGACACTCGATGAACCGCGCTGGGAGCGAACGGCTTACCCAACTCGGCGGCCACACTGGACACCAGCTCCCCCGAGATGTCCACCCCGTCCGCATCCGCGCGGGGCACCCAGAACGCCCAGACCGTTTCCCCCTTCTTCGGGTCCGGAACACCGACCGCAGCGGCCTCCGACACTGCCGGGTGCGCGGTCAGAACCGCCTCGACCTCCGCGGGGGCCAGGCGCTTGCCGGCCACGTTCATGACGTCGTCGGACCGGCCCCGGATGTACCACTGGCCGTCGCTGTCGACCAGCGCATAGTCTCCGTGCCGCCACATACCGGGGAACGTCGACCAGTACGCGTCGAGGTACCGCTCCTCGTCCTTCCACACCCCACGGGTCATCGACGGCCACGGCTGCCGGCACACCAACTCACCCTGTTCCCCGCGCAGCGACCGTCCCGCGTCGTCGACGACGTCCACATCCATACCCAGCGACGGACCACCCAGCGAGCAACTCCGGATCGGTTGCACCGGATACGGTGCGAGGAACGATCCGCCCACCTCGGTACCGCCGGAGAAATTGATGATCGGGACACGGCCGCCGAACACCTCACGCGCGAGCCACTCGTACGAGTCCGGATCCCACGGCTCCCCGGTCGAGCCGATCGTGTGCACCGAGGACAAGTCGTACCGCGCGGCAGCATCACTGGCCTGCCCACGCAGCGTCCGGATGAGGGTCGGAGAAACTCCCAGCATCGTCACCCGATGCCGTTCGGTCAACTGCCACAACCGGTCCCGGTCCGGAACGTCCGGCGAGCCCTCGTACAGCAGCAGCGTCCCACCGTTGGCATGCGTGCCGACGATCGACAACGGACCCATGATCCAGCCCATATCGGTGATCCAGCAGAACACCCCGCCCGGTTTCAGATCGAACGAGTACGCCACCTCGCTCGCCGTCTTCACCAGGAACCCGGCGTGGGTATGGACCGCACCCTTGGGCTTGCCCGTCGTACCGGACGTGTAGGCCAGCGCGAACGGCTCGGAGGCATCCATCCCCTCGATCGGGACTGTGCCACCGCTCGCGAGCAACCCGGCCCACGAAATCTCGTGTTCACCCGATCCCGTTCCGGTACCGAGGTTGTCTACCACGACCACCGACTGCACCGTGGGGCAGGTCTTCAGAGCCTCGTCGAGGGCCGGCTTCATCGCGATCGACTTGCCTCGGCGTACGGTACCGTCCGCGACGACCACCACTTTCGCATCGGCGTCCTGAATGCGGGACGCGATCGCGCTGGGAGCAAACCCCGAGAAGAGCGGCACGAGAACCGCACCGAGCCGGGCGACTGCGTACACCGACACGACCGCCTCGGGAATCATCGGCAGGAACAAGGCGACAGCATCGCCCCGGCCCACTCCCAACTCTCGCAGTCCGGCGGCCGCACCTTCCACCTCCGCGTCCAACTCGCGATACGTCGACGTGCGGACAGTTCCGTCCTCCGCCTCGTGCACGACGGCGAGCCGATCGGCTGCCCCCGGATCGGCAACCCAGCGCTGCAGGCACGCATCGACGACGTTCGTCCGTCCGCCGACGAACCAGTCGGGGTGCTCGATGCCGCGGGAGGTATCGAGCACCTCGCGGTACGGCACCTGGAACGGCAGCCCGAGATCACGGACCACCGCATCCCAGTACCACCGCACGTCGGTGACGGACCGGGTACGCAACTCGTCGAGACCGCCGAGACCGTGCGCGCGAGCGAGCCGCGTTACGTTGGCGTTGTCGACATAGTCGGCAGTGGGGATCCACGTGTAGTCGGACATTGTCAGCTCCTCGGCATCTCGAGCATGCGCTCGGCGACGATGTTGCGCTGGATGAAGGTGGAACCACCCGCGATGGCAGTGCCGCGCGCCTGATACGCCAGCCGGAGCCAACGTGACGTACGCTGCTGCTCGTCGTCGAGCGCGAACTGGCCGCCGGCGGGCTCGAGGGACAGCCGGAAGTCCGCCAATTCTTCGACGAGCGGGCAGAAGTACAGCTTGCCGATCGACGTCACCGGGCCCGGTGGTCCGTCGTTCGCCGCCAACGTGATCACACGCTGGCCGATGAGATAGTGCACGAGCGCACGGCCGTAGAGGTCCGCGACCTTCTGCCGGATCACCGGATCGGCACCGAGCGGGCGCCCCGACTCGTCGGTCATCCCGGCGATGTCGCCGACGATATCGTCGACGGCCCGTTTGGTGTTGACCCGACCCGTGGCGATCGCCACTCGCTCGTAGGCGAGCGTGCCCATGGCCACCTTCCACCCGCCGTCGACATCGCCGACGACGAGATCGTCGGGGATGAACACGTCGTCGAGGAAGACCTCATTGAATTCGGCCTCACCGAGCATGTGGGCGAGCGGGCGAACCGTGATTCCCTCGCTGTCCATGGGAACCAGGAAGAAGGTGATGCCTTTGTGGCGTGGTCCCCCGCCCGTGCGCGCGAGCAGGATGGCATGCGCTGCGATGTGCGCTCGGCTGGTCCAGATCTTCTGTCCGTTGATCTTCCATCCGCCGTCGACCTTCGTGGCCTTGGTGCGCAGTGACGCGAGGTCGGACCCGGCTTCCGGTTCGGAGAACAACTGGCACCAGATTTCTTCTCCGGTGAGGATCGGGCGGAGGAACCGCTCCTTCTGAGCCGGTGTGCCGAAGTCGATGATGGTGGGACCGGCGAAATCCTCACCGATCGTGTTGAGTCGCTCCGGCGCCCCCACACGATCCATCTCCTCGGTGAAGATGGCTTTGCGGATCGGGTCGGCGGCCTGCCCTCCGTATTCCTTCGGCCAGGACATGCCTCCGTAGCCGGCGTCGAAGAGCAACCGTTGCCATTGCTGCCAGAACGGGACCTTGTCGACCAGATCGACCGGCTCGGGCCAGGGCAGCGTTGCGACAGCAGCCTCGGCCCATTCTCGGACTTCTGCGCGGAACCGGGCTTCGTCCGGGGAATCAGCGAGTTCCATGGAACCCCTCCTCACATATTTAGGCCGAATGATACTATAGGTCAGTCCAAAAAGGAGGCCCGATGACAGAACCGCTCAGCGTCGGAGAGCTGGACCGAGTCGACTACGACATCGAACGCGGCAAGATCCGCGAGTTCGTCCGCGCGACGTTCACCACCGATCCCGCCCACTCGGACCGGGATGCCGCCCAGGCAGCCGGATTTGCCGATGTGCCCGCGACCCTCACCCACACGGTCGTCGCCGGCCATCAGCGCGACCAGCGCAAGTTCGTCGACACACTCGGCCTGGCACTCGAACGAGTGGTTGTGGGCTCGGTGAAGTGGACATATCTGCGACCCCTGATTGCCGGCGACCACGTCGTCGGCACGCGGCGCATCGTCGACGACGTGCAGCGCGAAGGCAAGCGCGGCGGATCGATGCGCATCGTGACGCTGGAGACCGAATACGTCGACACCGACGGCGATCCGGTGGTGCGACTGGAGGAAGTGCTGATCGAGCGAGGAGAACAACGATGAGAGCACCCGTGAAGGCCCACATCGGCACAGTCGCCGACACGCGCGTGATTGGCCCGATCACCCAGACGGACATCGTGCGATTCGCCGGTGCCGGAGGCGATTTCAATCCTCTGCACCACGATCCGGAGTTCGTTGCAACCTCCGGGTTCCCGGGCGTCATCGCGATGGGTCAGATGCAGGCCGGGATCCTGGCCGGTTGGCTCTCCGACACATTCGGCGTCGAGCACGTCCGTTCCTTCGGCGTCCGCTTCGTCGCCCCGGTGTTCCTGGGCGACACCCTGACCGTCGGTGGGACGATCACGGCGATCACCGACACCGACGGGGAGACACGGGCCGATCTCGATCTCGTCGTCTCCGGAGCAAAGGGACCGGTTGTCACCGGTTCGGCAACGGTCGTCGTCACCGGGGCCTGACAGCCCGCCGATCGGGTTCCGAAGTCCCGTATTCGGGGACCGCCACTCACACTTCAGATTCCGACGACATTCTTTGCATCTGCACAACCGAGCGGCCCCTCGACACATGGACGAGGGGCCGCTCATTCGTGGTCAGCGCGTGCTCTGTTCCAGGGAACCGGCAGCCAACTCTGCCGCGATACGCTTGCGGAGGATGTGTTTCTGGATCTTCCCGGTGGCGGTCATGGGCAACTCGGCGACCACCTCGACGCGTTCAGGGGTCTTCTGAATCGCAACTCCCCGATCGAGCAAGTAGTTGCGGAGATGGTCCAGCGTGGGAGGGTTCTGCTCCTCCTTCGGCACCACGTAGCAGCACACCTTCTCCCCGAGCCGCTCGTCCGGCATTCCCACCACGGCTAGAGCGAGGATGTCGGGGTGCTCGGCCAGCTTGTCCTCAACCTCGCGCACACTGATGTTCATGCCGCCGCGGATCACGATGTCCTTGGTCCGGCCGGTGACCCGGACGAACCCGTCGGCATCCATGACTCCGAGATCTCCGGATCTCGAAAATCCTTCGGGGGTAAAGAGTTCCGCTGTATCGTCGGGCCGGTTCAGGTACTCGATCATGTGCGAGGGCCCGCGATAGGCGATGTCGCCCTCGCTCCCCCGCGCCACCTCGAGGCCGTCCTCGCCGACAACCTTGACCTCTGCCCCCGGCAGCGCGGCGCCGTCGGAGGTGATCGCCCGGCTCGGGTCGTCCTCGATGGTGCAGGTCGTCGTGGTGAGATTCTCACTTCTCCCGTACAGCGACAGGACGGTGGTGGCGGGCAGGTCGGACTTCGCCTTCTCCACCACGGCCGCCGGGATCGGGGAGCCGGCGCACACCCAGACCCGGAGAGAGGAGAGATCGGCGTCCGGATCCTGTTCGGCCGCAGCCAACAACGTCTGCAGGAACGTGGTGGCCGTGACCGCGGCCGTACATCCGAACTTCTCGATCTCGGCCAGCCCGCGTTTCGGGTCCCACTCCGCCATGATGTGGGTCGCCGCGCCGCTGAGCAGGGGGACGAGCACACTGGTGACGAGTCCGGTGGTATGGGTGATCGGGGACGGTCCGAATTGGACATCCGCCTCGGTGTGCCCGAAGGCCGTCTTCAGTGCACGTGCGCCCGAAGCGTAGGTATTGAAGGTGTGCAGGCAACCCTTGGGACGCGACGTGGTTCCGGACGTGTACACGATGACGAACGGGTCGTCGGGGTGGGCGCGGAAGTCGAGTTCGGTGTCGATGACATCCGGGTCCGCGTCCACGACCAGATTCTCGAGAACCTCGATGCCCCTCCCGGCCAACGTCTTACGGCTGTCGTCCGAAGCACGCACCGCGATGATCGTCTCGAGCGTCTGCGACGACCGCCGGATATCGTCGAACATCGACAGATAGTCGAAGCCCTTGAACTGTGCCGGCGCGATCGCCATCCGGATCGAGGCGTCGGCGACAACGTGTGACACCTCGTCCGTCCGATAGATCGGCATGATCGGCACCGTCACCACACCGATCCGAGCGAGGGCAGCTGCGACGACGACGAATTCCGCCCAGTTCGGCAGCTGAACGGCGACCCGGTCGCCGGCACGGAGCCCTGTTCGGTGCAGGCCGAGCGCCAGCCGCTGCGACCGGTCGTAGAGCTGCGCGAACGTCAGCTCCTGCGTGCCGTCGGTGACGAAGATCTTGTCGGGACTGCTCTCGGCGCGCGCCCGCAGAAGGTCGGTGAAGTTCTCGTCGGCCCATTGGCCACTGGCATAGAACTCCTCTACCTGCTGGGGGGTGTATCGGCCGAGATTCCGTTCGCGCGTCATGGAGGATTCCGTCCTTCTTGCTCTGCCACACGTTTACATAAAGATTAGAATGGTTAGACCGAAGTAGCAACCACTTTCGACGACATCTTCGAACACTCACCACACCCGCCGGACGAGCGGCAAACCAAGGGGCCCAGAGGATTTCGCCGTCGGCGACACACCAACTCCCCGGATTCCGCCACCCCGGGCCAACCGGCAGGAAATCTTCATCGCATCTTCCACACAGGCGACCGCTTCTCCCGAAAGGCCGTGACACCCTCGACGAGATCCTCCGTGGTGAACGCAAGAGCCAGTTGAGATTGCAGCGTCGCAAGCGCGTCCGGCAGCGACATGTCACGGGTGCTGTCGATGGCATCCTTACCCAGACGCATCAGCAGCGGTGACTTCTGTGCCAGTCGGCGTGCCCACGCCCGCACCTCCGCATCGAAGTCACCGTCCGGGAACACGCGATTCACCAGCCCCAGTTCGTGCGCTTCCGCGGCAGTGAGTTTCTCTCCGTACATCATCAGCTCATTCGCCTTGAGCCGGCCGACGTTCCGGTAGATGAGCGCGGAGATCATGAACGGGAACACGCCGACATTGATCTCCGGGCACCCGAAGTGGGCCGACTCCTTGGCCAGCACGAAGTCGCAGGCGAGCGCGAGCCCGAACGCGCCCGCGAGCACGTCGCCACCGGCCGCGCAGATCACCGGCTTCCCGAGACCGCCGATGAGCCGGTACAACCGCGGGAAGCGGTCCAGGCCGGCATATTTGATGATCGTCGGGGTGTCGCTCGCAAACGCCTTCAGGTCCCCGCCCGCCGAGAAGATCTTCTCGTGCGACGAGGCCAGCACGACAACCCGAACGTCGCCGTCGTCCCGCGCGCGCTCGAGCGCGGCCAGAAGCTCGTCCAAGAGGTCGTCGGATAGGGCGTTGCGAGTTTCCGGACGGTCGAGAGTGAGGACCGCGACGTGCTCGTCGACGTCGTAACGCACAGAGGGGGCCATACCGGCGATCCTTTCAATTTTGGTCTTACCATTCGACCCTAGCGCCACAGAGGGAGGCGTGCAAGAGCCGATGAAACGATTCCCGAAAGTGGGTGACGAAATTGGACTGACCATATACATTGGAGTCGGCCGCAAGACGACGACAAAAGCCCAGGTGGCGCCGCTCTACACTGTGTGTGGGGCCACAAGGAAGCGGGCCGGTGCCGTCACCGTCCATGTGGCTGCCGTGGCACGAGGAGTAATGAGTGGTCAATTCGACGAGTTCGTTCGAGCTTGCCGACCAGGCGGTTGCGGAGTTGCAGGAACTACTCGGAAACGAGCCGGGCCTGATTCGCCCGGTGAGTGGCGAGCTCGATCCGGCAGCGATCCGCGCATGCGCACTCCGCAAGCTTCGGGAGGGCACCGACTCCCCCGAACAGGCAGTCCGGCTCGCCGAACTCGTGATGCGCCTCGACGCCGACCGGCAGAACGACATCTCGCGCCGCCTGCGCATGCACACCGAGCAGTTCGAGAAGCTCCAACGCGTCGTACGCAGCATCGATGCCGGATCCGACCGGATCGCGCAGACCGTGACGCAGGAACTGTGCACGAACCTCGGGTACGCCAAAGCCATGTTCTCCGTCGTCCGCGGTTCCACGTGGTCACCCATCGCGCTCGCCGTACACCCCGAGCTGACCGGGGACTTCCGCCCTCTCCTCGAGGCGATCGACGGTCGGGAGATCTCGCTGCGGGAAGCACCACGCGAAGCCGAACTGGTCCGTCGCCGCCGTCCGTATGCAGTGGATGCGGCCGACACCTACCGGCACACGTACCGTCCCCTGATCGACCTGTCGCGTCCGGCGGGGTACATCGCCGTTCCCGTCGTCGTCGACTTCCATGCAGTGGCGATGATCCACGTCGA
>NZ_JADZGH010000041.1:55977-62423 GCF_015865005.1 Rhodococcus sp. CX | reverse complement strand
TGCGCGCGCAACGAGCACATCGACACCGAGATCCGACGTCTCACCAAGGCACTGCAGCACCTCGAACAGGCACCGGTGACGATGCCCGAGCTCGATACCCGTGAACCGTCGAACCCCGAGGAACCGATCCCGGACGGTGGATCGCGGGCCACGGTCATTCCGCGCGCGCAATCGCTGACCGCCCGCGAGCACGAAGTGCTCACGCTCCTGGCGACCGGCGCGACGAACGCGGCAATCTCCCGGCGACTCTGCATTTCCGACGGCACCGTCAAGAGCCATGTCCAGCGGATTTTCAAGAAGCTCGGAGTATCCACGCGCGCCGAGGTGGCGGCCCTGTACGCCAACACCAAGACGGTGACCGATGGCTGACGTGCCGGAAGCGAATTCGCAACCGGACACCGGGGACACCGAGCTCGATCGCGCCGTCTCGGGCATCCTCACCGAGTTGCGCACCGCCACTCCCGAGCGCACGGCCGAACTCGGCCGGCGTCTCGCCGATTTCCTCGATCGCCGGAAGGCGCTCGTAGAGAGTCGAACCGACGACATCGAGGCAATCGCGTCAGGCATCGATGGCGCCGTCCACGCCTTGGACGATGCCGCCTCGAGCACCGAACTCATGCAACGCGCGTGTGAGCGCGTCGCCGAACTCTGCTCTGCGCGAACGGTCGTGCTGTCTCGACTCGAGGAGGATCGGATCGTTCCCGTGGTCTCCTTCACCACCGATCCAGATATCACGCCGTCACTGCCCCTCGGATTCGACCTCGCGCCGGGCTCTCCCGAAGAGCATGCGCTCGCGGCAAACACGGTCACGGTCGATGAACTCGTTCCCGAGTCGATGCGAAACACTCTGGGCAACAACGGTTTCTCCACAGTTCCGGTCGTGGTTGACGGGCGTGCGGCGGCCTTCGTGCACGTCGACACGATGTTGGATCCTCCACGGCGCCACGCCCTGAGCGTGTTCGCGGAAATGCTCGGCGGTCAGTTCGAGCGGGTCGGCCTCGAAGCGCGTCGCGAGCGCCAGGACCTCCTCCTCCGCGACAGCGCCCGGCGATGGAGCAGCAACACCGACTTCGACGCCCTGTCCCCACGCGGCGCGGCCAACAGTGCACCGCCTCCTGCGGAGAACGACGTGGATCGGCGCCTGCTCGATCCGCTCACCGAGCGCGAAGCGGACGTCGTCCGGCTGATTCTCACCGGTGCGTCGAACGCCTCGATCGCGGCCGAGCTGGTCATCACCGTCGACACGGTCAAGTCGCATGTGAAGCGCATTCTCCGAAAATTGGGCGCTACCAACCGCGCCGAGCTGATCGCGAAGTATCGGTCCACCCCGCGGTGACCCGGCGGCTCCGCCCCGTGACCCGGCCCCAGCCGGTGGGCCCGCCGAGTCGCGTCGCGTCGTCAGTCGCCCGAAGCCGGCACGGTCACCTTGACGGTGTCCACGTCGGGGGTCAGCACCAGCTGGCAGGCGAGGCGAGAGCACGGCTGGACGCCGTCGAGGAACTCGAGAAGGTCCTGTTCCTCTGGTGTCGGCTCACTGAACACCGGGGCGGAACCTTCGTCCACGTACACGTGGCAGGTGGCGCACGAGCAGCTGCCCCCGCATTCGGCGACGATGCCGGGAAGGTTGTTGCGTACCGATCCGTCCATCACAGTCTGGCCGGACGGGACGTCGACGGACGCCGTCGAACCATCCGGAAGCTGGTACACGACGTTGGGCATGGCAATCTCCTTCGGGTCGACCGGTGAACATCTGCGCGGTCGTCGCGGGTGCGGGGCGATGCACCCGGATGGGTACGGCCGCGTTCTCCATGACCGAAATTGTGTCGCCGGTCACTGGACGCGCACATCACCACATCGGCCGATTACCCCCCTCCCATGGGGTGAAAACTGCGCCGCCACCAGCAAGCGACAGCAGAGTGACCGGGGCCACATCCCCCGTTAGATAGACAACTTTCGTTCGCTGGTGTGATGCCCCTCACCCCCGCTGCTGACAGGCTGAACTCACATCGGCCGACGTGAGCGCCGCAGCGTTCGGCGCCACATCTCACAGCATCACGAAGGGGATTCGATGAGCACTACAGAGCAGGTCACAGAGCTGATCCCGGACGCCGTCGCCCGCCGGATCGTGTTGCCCGAAGGGCACCGGGACAACGACGAGTTGTTCGAGGCCTACCGTTGGTTGCGCGAGAACAATCCACTCGGCCGTGCTGTCGTCGAGGGGTACGACCCGCTGTGGCTGGTGAGCAAGCACGACGACATCATGGAGATCGAGCGTCAGCCCGACATCTTCACCAGCGCGGGTGGTGAGAACAAGGGGTCGGTCAACCCGATCTTGGCGAACCAGGCCGGCGACGAGTTCACCAAGAGCATCAACAACGGCAGTCTCCGCATCCTGGAGACGCTCACCTACCTCGATCCGCCCGAGCACACCGAGATCAAGGACATCGCCGTCGACTGGTTCCGGCCGACCAACCTCGCGAAGTGGGAAACCACCATCCGTGACCTGGCGAAGGCGTCCGTCGCCCGACTCCTCGAGACAGACGGCCGCATCGACTTCGTCAAGGACTTCGCCCTGTACTACCCCCTGCACGTCATCATGAGCTTGTTCGGGGTGCCCGAGGAGGACGAGCCCCGCATGATGGCCCTGACGCAGGAGTTCTTCGGGACGGCCGACCCCGACGCCATCCGCGAGGATGTCGAACCGCTCACCCCGGACGCCGCCGCCAAGCAGTGGGTGGCCACGATCCAGGACTTCTACGCCTACTTCGAACGGCTGCTCCAGGATCGCCGCGCCAACCCCCGGGACGACCTCGCCACGATCATCTCCCTCGCCCGCGACAAGAACGGTGACTACTACCCGAACGAGGTGGCCTACGGCTGGTTCATCGCCATCGCGACCGCGGGCCACGACACCACCTCGAGCACTCTTGCGGGAGGCATTCTCGAACTCGGTCGCAACCCGGACCAACTCGCCAAGGTGAAGGCCGATCTGTCGCTCGCTCCGCACCTTGTGAACGAGTCGCTGCGTTGGGCCTCGCCGGTCAAGCATTTCATGCGTCAGGCGACGCAGGACTACACGCTGCGCGGCCGTGACATCAAGAAGGGCGACCGCTTCATGTTGCTGTACCAGTCGGGCAATCGCGACGCGGAGGTCATCCCCGACCCCGATCGCTTCGACATCACCCGCCGGCCCAACAAGCACATCGCCTTCGGCTACGGCCCGCACATGTGCATCGGCCAGCACCTGGCGAAGCTGGAACTGCGGATCATGTTCGAGGAACTGCTCCCCCACATCGAGTCGCTCCAACTGGTGGACGACACCAAGATGATCCAGACCAATTTCGTCGGCGGCCTCAAGAACATGCCCGTCAAGATCGACTTCGCCGAGTAACCCGATGCCCACGCCACACCCCTCACCCACCGTGGTGATCGTCGGGGCCGGGCATGCCGGTGGCACACTCGCCGGTCTGCTCCGCCAACAGAAGTTCGACGGCCGAATCATCCTGTGCGGAGAGGAAACACATCCGCCATATCATCGCCCGCCACTGTCGAAGAAGTACACCGACGACGAGTTCGTGCAATGGCTCAAGCCGGAATCGTTCTACGCCGACAACGCCATCGACACCCGACTGGGCGACCCGGTCGTGCACATCGACCGGGACGCCCGCACTGCGACGACGGCGTCCGGTTCCATCCTCGAGTACACGACGCTCGTCCTCGCCACCGGCGCCGCACCACGGACGCTGACCACCCCCGGTAGTGATCTCGACGGTGTCCTGAGCCTGCGCACGCTCGCCGACGCCGCGCAATTGCGCAAGGCAGTCCACAGCGGATCCTCGCTGGCCATCGTCGGTGGCGGGTACGTCGGACTCGAGGTCGCGGCATCGGCCCGCGCCCGCGGGGGCGAGGTCACGGTCATCGAGCGGGAAGAACGAGTACTGGCCCGCGTCGCCAGCCCGGAACTGTCCGACGCCCTCACCCGCTTCCACCGAGACCGCGGCACACGCATCCTCACAGGTGCCGAGGTCCAGGAAATCACCGGGACAGCCGGTCGCGTCAGTGGAGTCACCCTCGCCGACGGCACCGACATCGCGTGTGACCTGGTACTGGTGGGAGTCGGAGCGATCCCCAACGACGCGCTGGCACGAGAGGCAGGCATCGAGTGCCTCGCCGGGATCGTGGTGGACGGTTCGGCCCGCACCAGCAATCCGCATGTCCTCGCCATCGGGGACGTCACCTACCGCCTGCACGACACCCTCGGCAAGATGGTGCGACTGGAAAGCATTCCCAGCGCAGTGGAACAGGCGAAACAGGCGGCCGCCGTCATCATGAACGCACCCCGGCCACCACACGAGGTGCCGTGGTTCTGGTCCGATCAGTTCGACCTGAAGATGAAGATGGCCGGGATGGTCGATCCCGACACCCGGGCTGTCCTGCGCGGAGATCCGTCCGAGTCCTCCTTCGCCTTATTCCACCTCGACAGCGACGGCGTCCCCGTCGCCGTCGAGACCGTAAACGCCGCAGCCGAATTCATGGCCGGCAAACGCTTCATCGGCGACCGCACCAAGCTCGACCCCACCGCACTCGCCGACCCCGCGACCTCGTTGCGGGACGCCGTTCTGTAGAGCATTTCGATCTCCGCCGGCCCACGGGTCGGCCACAAGATATGGAGTACGTGACGATGGAAGCACTCGCAGCAGTCGCGAGAGAGCCGCACACCGAATTCACCCTCGAGCCGATCACCATCGAGGGACCCAGGGCCGGTGAGGTTCTCGTCGAGATCGAGGCCGTCGGCATCTGCCACACCGACCTCGCTGCACGCGACGGCGCCCTCCCGACCGCGCTGCCCGCCGTGCTCGGCCACGAAGGATGCGGCATCGTTCGAGAAGTCGGCCCCGGCGTCACCAAAGTGGCACCCGGCGACCGTGTCAGTATCACCTTCAACAGCTGTGGGACCTGCCCGTCGTGCACCACGGGTGCACCGTCCTACTGCCACCAATTCATGCACCTCGCCTACGACGGGGTGCGCGACGACGGAACCGGGCCGATCACCACCACCGACGGGGAAAAACTCACCGGCCTGTTCTTCGGCCAATCCTCCTTCGCCACCCACAGTCTCGCGTTCGAGCGCAACGTCGTGAAAGTTCCCGACGACGTCCCCGCGGAACTGCTCGCACCCCTCGGATGCGGCATCCAGACCGGCGCAGGGGCAGTGATGCGCTCCCTGAACTGCGGTCCCGGCTCCGCAGTACTCATCGCCGGCGCCGGCTCCGTCGGCCTGGCCGCCGTCATGGGCGCCGTCGTGCAGGGCTGCACCACCATCATCGCCGTCGAACCCCACCGGTCCCGGCGCGAACTCGCCCTCGAACTGGGCGCCACCCACGTCGTCGACCCGGCCGCCGGCCCACTCGTCGAGCAGGTCCGCGCCATCGTCCCCGCCGGTGTCGACTACGCGATCGACACCTCCGGCGTCCCGGCAGTAATCGAGTCGCTCGTCGGCGCCATGACCTTCCACGGCACGATCGGCCTCATCGGCGTGCCCGCCGACCCGGCAGCATCCGTGCCACTGAACATCATCAGCTCCCTCGCCATGGGACTCACGATCACCGGAATCATCGAGGGCGACAGTGTCCCCGACGAATTCATCCCCGAACTGGTGGAGCTCTACAAGGCGGGCAGGTTCCCGCTCGACAAGCTCGTCACCACCTTCCCCTTCGCGAAGATCAACGACGCAATCGAGGCCCAGCACCGGGGCGAGGTGCTCAAGCCCGTGCTCGTGCAGGACTGACCACTCCACCCGACACACTTTCCGAGAAGGACACCCCGATGACGATCGACTACACCGATCTCTACATCCGCGGCGGATGGGTACGGCCGTCCGGCGATTCGACGATTCCGGTCATCTCGCCGAGCACCGAACAGCGGATCGGCTCGGTGCCGGACGGTACCGAGTCCGACATCGACGATGCGGTCGAGGCCGCCCGCGCGGCCTTCACCGGCCCGGACGGCTGGGCGTCGTGGAGCGCCGCCCGGCGCGCCGAGGTCCTGGGCCGCTTCGCCGACGAACTCGAATCCCGCGCCGAGGACACCGCGACCCGGGTGAGCAGCCAGAACGGCATGCCCATCAGCCTCGCCCGACAATTCGAGGGTGGCTTCCCACCTCTCCTGCTGCGTTACTACGCCGAGATGACGGCCAAGCAGGAGGACGAGATCCGACCCGGCATGCTCGGCGGATCGACCCTCGTCACCCGCTCTCCCATCGGCGTCGTCGGCGCCATCGTGCCGTGGAACGTCCCCCAGGCCATCACGTTCCTCAAGATCGCTCCGGCGCTCGCCGCCGGCTGCACCGTCGTTCTCAAACCGTCTCCGGAGACCGTGCTCGACGCCTTCCTGATGGCCGAAGCGGCGATCGCGGCGGGCCTTCCCGCGGGTGTGCTCAACATCGT
>NZ_JADZGH010000041.1:50470-55967 GCF_015865005.1 Rhodococcus sp. CX | reverse complement strand
CCCGGGCATCGACAAGGTCTCGTTCACCGGCTCCACCGCCGCCGGCCGCACCATTGCCCGCACCTGCGGTGAACTGCTGCGCCCGGTCACCCTCGAACTCGGCGGCAAGTCCGCCGCGGTCGTCCTCGACGATGCCGACCTCGCAGCCAACATCGAATCCTTCTATGCCGCAACGCTTCTAAACAACGGCCAGATCTGCTGGCTCGGCACCCGGGTACTCGCGCCGCGTTCACGCTACGACGAGATCGTCGACACTATTACGGATCTCGCGAAGGGTGTGTCCGTCGGCGACCCGCTCTCGGAAGCGACACAGATGGGACCGCTGGTCTCGGCCCGTCAACGCGATCGCGTCGAAGGCTACATCGAGAAGGGTAAGTCGGACGGTGGGCGGATCACCACCGGCGGCAAGCGTCCTGCCGGGGCAGATCACGGCTGGTTCGTCGAACCCACGGTATTCGCCGACGTCGAGACGGGGCACACCATCGCGCAGGAGGAGATCTTCGGCCCGGTGCTGTCGGTCATCCCCTACACCGATGAAGCCGAGGCAATCGCCATCGCCAACCACTCGGACTACGGCCTCGGTGGTTCGGTCTGGACCGCCGACCCCGAACGCGGTGCACGCTTTGCCCGCAACATCGCCAGCGGAACGGTCGGCATCAACGGCTACGCCAACGATCCGACCGCCCCCTTCGGCGGCATCAAGAACAGCGGACTCGGGCGGGAACTCGGGCCCGAAGGACTGGCGGGCTACCAACAGCTCAAGAGCATTTACCTCGACGTGCGCTGACACGGTGGGCGGGGCTACCTGTATATGCAGCCCCGCCCACGGTGGTGAATTTCAGGAAAGGAGCACAGTGACGAAAGATGAAGTCGCGCTGCTCGACTTCGCCGTGCGGTGGGCACCCTACGGTGGCGGTGACGAGCACATCCTGCCCGAGTTCGGACTCCTACCCATCGACTTCTACCACCGCCTGCAGAGTCTCCTCGACGAACATCCGAGTATCGACGTCCAGGTCCGGCGCCGTCTGAAAGCTCTCTGCGCACACAAACTCGGCTATCCACCGGCCGGTCGCAGACGTCGTCACGCCCCAGCGGACTCGATCATGAGGTTCGAACCGCTGTGACAAGACGAGTGAACATCTCGCTCGCACTTCGCGCGTAGTCCTGACAGCGTGTGAAGGGCTCCGAACCACCCGGATACCGGCCCGGCGCAGCGCGTCCCGACACCCACCTATGCGCCCTGCCCCAATTTCACTCCTTCAGCAGATGGTCATCCAGAACGGTGGGTGCACCTTCGGAGTCGCCCGTGATCGGGCTTGACCGTTGCACTTCCCTGCGAGGCCCGGCCGGGTCGCCGCATCCCGCGGGATCTCGAGATCACGTATGCCACTGCTGTCGAATGGTTTTCAAATTCTGGGGACGATCCGGGAGCAGGGTCGACGTCGACATCTCGTCTCGCCCCCGACAGCTTCACACGATCGAGCGCGTGCCCGGTGCAGGCCACCCTCAACCGACAAAGATCAGGACACCGACGACCCCTCCCGTGACCAGCGATGCGCCGCCACAGATCAACCACGCCCGGGTTGCGAGCTTCCGCCACCGATCGCACCGACCAGCCGCGACCGATCCCCTCCGATCCTGATCGGACGCCCGGGACTCGGACATACGGCGGGCCTTCGCGTCCGCTCGTGCCGCCACGCCGAACGAAACGGGAACCACCAGCAAGAGCCACCACAACAGACCAACCATCGCGCCGATACCTGCTCCGGGCATTGCCTTCCTTCCACACCACACGACAGCCGCCACACAACCGTTCACCGGCCCCCCTCCCCGGCCACCCGCACCTCCGGCACGCCCACGCCCCTGCAGGGGTATCGCCGAACGCTTCCCGGTGTTGCATTCGCAAGCCACCGACACCACCACGGACCCCGCCTTGCCGCCTGGCCCGTACGCCCGGCACAGAAGCCCCACATCGCCGCAAACACCACTGGTCCGACGCACACGCCGTGGGAGCCTCCCGGGGTCAGCACAGTTCTCGGCCAGGAACGACGCATGCGCCGTTCTCCGCCGGTGGCTCGATCGAGTTCCGGCATGCGCTCGGGATCGGAGACGACCGGAAGTCACCGGGAGTCGAGTGGTTCGAAGACCGGGAATCTCTCCCCCGGTTGCGTGTCCCGGAAATACACCCTCACCGGCCGATCGGGCGGCACCGGAAGCTCACCGTCGATCCACGAATAGACCCACGGGCCCTCGTCGAGTTCGACGATGGCGATCACCGACGGGCACGGCGCGCCGCACACCGGGTCGGGTGCACGATCGGCGGTCCGGCACGACACGATCACTCCCGCCCCGGCCGAGTCGACAGCTTCGAGTTCGCCGTGGCCGCACGAGTGGCAGGAGACGCTCAGGGGCGGGAGCAGCACGGCGCAGTCCCGACATTTCCAGATGACGAGCTTCCCGCAGCGCGTGGTCACGCGCCCGCGGCCGAAGACGGCGGCGGTCACGGCGCGACCTCGACACCGAACCCACCCAGGACGGTGCGCGTCGCGGTGCCGAAGCATTCCGGGTTCGAGTTCGAACGGTGCAGCGCCAAGTGAGGCCCGTCGGCTCGGGGCACTAGCGATCGGTGTGGGTGGTACATCGCGCGAACCTCCGTAGAGCTGATTAGGCACGTCACACGATGCCGCCTCCGCCGCGGTGTAGCGACGGTCGTAATACCCGGGGGCATACCTATCTTTCCCGGAGGAAGGAAGCCGGCCGGTACGGACCAGGGTCCGAAACGGGTACCCCACACCGCCGGTCGGCCGTTCCCGGACTCCCGCGCGCACACGATCCTCGAAGAACCCGAAACGCTCCACTCACCGTGAAGCACACATGCCCGACACACCGACGGCGACCCCAGAAAGAAAAGAACCCCTCCGATGATCACCTTGTTCGTCCTCCGACCGGTTGCTCTCACAATCGCCGTCGCCCTGATCCTCGCCGACACCGTCCTGGCCACCCGGATCCCGGAGCTGCCCGACTGGGACGAGGCAGGCAACCCCGTCCGCCACTGACACCCCACTCGCCCCGAACGAACTCCTGCGGCCCGACGCATCGACACTTCCGTCGTTGCATCACCGGTGCAGGCCAGGGCGAGCGCCACGCGGCTGCGGACAGGCTCCGCGGCGGCGACGGTCAGGATGCCCGACCACTGCACCTCGGAGGGAATCCGGGGCAGCTTCGTCAACCGGGACACCACACGCCGCGTCAACCGAGTGTGAAGCGGCCCCGGCCAACGGGATTGGACTCGCGCAAACCAGCCGTCCCTTGCTGCACTCGTGTGTCGACACCTCACACGTCGGGGACGGTGGAACGCCGTCTCAACAATCGGTCAGATGTTCAGATTTGTCTACACACGACGAAAATTGTGGTTGGCGTACGCATATATCGGTACGCCAACCACGATTTCGGACGCACCTGGGTTCAATCCGAGATGACGGACGGCGGAGCAACCGCACGCAGCGGCACCGCCGCGGTCTATCGGCTCAGCCTCGCGCCATGTCCACGAAGCGTGACAGGTGCAGCTGGTGCGCGACCGTGATCGTGGCCGTCGGACCGTTACGGTGCTTGCCCACGATGAGGTCCGCCTCGCCACCGCGCGGGTCGTCGCGTTCGAACGCGTCGGGACGGTGCAGCAGGATGACCATGTCGGCGTCCTGCTCGAGGCTGTTGTGCACCGAGATGCCGTCGGCCACGAAATTATGGGTGCCCGGGACGGTTCCGTCGAACACGTCCTGCTCGCCGAGGCTCTCGATGGAGACGATCTCGTCCCAGAACACGTTGTTCGTCGCGACCATGTCGATGTCGGCGGTGTCCAGGACACCGGCGACCTGCGCCAGGCTCGATCGTGCACCCGATGCGGACCGGGATACCGCGGCGGCGACCAGTTCGGCGGGGGCGAGGTTCTCGACCGCGAGGAGCCGGGCGAGTTCGGCCTCGATCTCGGGGGTGACCGTATCGGCGCTGTGCCGCACCAGCTTCGGGCCGAGCTGCGCGAGCACCCACTGCGCTGCGGTGCCGTACTTGCCGACGTCGTGCAGGAAGACGGCCTCGTTCTCGCGGCCGGTGACGACCACGCCCCAGCCCGCAGCGGTCTCGACGATCCGCGCGAACACACCGATCCGTAGGAGCAGGCGGGCCAGGTCGTCCGCGAGCCGCCGACCGGCGGACGGGAAGCGGATCACCGCGCGCGCGGCCTCGGCATCCCACGCGACCTCGCCGCCGTCCTCCCAGACGTGGCAGACGAACGCCGCAACCTGAGCCTTCGGCAGCGAAAATGCCTGTGCGGGAACACAACCCTGCGCGACCGCACGACCCGCGAGATCGAACACCTCGTCGTCCGACAGTTCGACGACCTCGAGCGGAGCAGGCAGGGCGCGGGGAACCGCGACACGCTCGCCGGCCATCAGCTCGCCGAGCGGAATCCAGCCGTCGACGGTGAGGAACGGATGGTTCGCCGTGGCCTCGACCCGACGACCCGAATCGAGCGTCAGCCGGAACACTTCCTTGCGCCCGGACGGGAACACCTTCACCATCGGACGGGCGACCATGCGCATGCGCTCGTCGAGCGACCACACCTCCGGCTGTTCCCCGGACTCCAGCAACTCGCCGAGGGTGACCTCGCAGCCGTTGTCCGCCCGCAGCACCCGCGTGCTCGCGGGAAGGCAGCCCGACTCGCGGAGGTCCGAAACCTGCGGCTTCTTGTCGGTGCGCTGCTCGGGGCCACGGTTGAGCTGACACACCGCGACGACCGGAACCTCGAGTTCCTTCGCGAGAAGCTTGAGGCTACGCGAGAATTCGGAGACTTCCTGCTGACGCGACTCGACCTTCTTGCCGGACGACATCAGCTGCAGGTAGTCGATGACGATGAGACGGATGTCGTGCTTCTGCTTGAGCCGCCGCGCCTTTGCGCGGATCTCCATCATCGTCAGGTTGGGGGAGTCGTCGATGAACAGCGGGGCCTCGCTGATCTCGCTCATCCGTCGGGCCAGGCGCGTCCAGTCGTCGTCGGTCATACGGCCGGACCGCATGTCGCCGAGCTTGATCTTCGCCTCGGCGGAGAGCAGACGCATGACGATCTCCGTCTTGCCCATCTCCAGGGAGAAGATGACCGACGCCATGCCGTGCTTGATCGAGCACGACCGCATGAAGTCCATGCTGAGCGTCGAATTGTGGGTGGGGACCATCGACCGGCCCGCCAGGTACAGGTGCTCGCCGTCGACCTCGACGCACCTCACCGGCACCGACGCGACGGGCCGTACCGCGACGACGCGGCGTTCCTGCGCGACGGCGCGACGGTTCTCCTTGTGCTGCAGGGCTTTGCTGGGCAGCACGAACACGTCGTCGTCGGCGGTGAAGGACACCGAACCGGATTCGAGGGTGCGGGTGTAGCCGAGGCCGGCGAGCAGTTCGGCGATGTCCTCGAGCAAGCGCGGGCAGTCGCTCTCGAAACGGA
>NZ_JADZGH010000041.1:50166-50460 GCF_015865005.1 Rhodococcus sp. CX | reverse complement strand
CGACGGTGGCCCCGGCATCGAGGACTCCGGCGAGCAGGTCGCGGCGCTGCCGTTCCGAGGCTCGCAGATAGGCCTCGGGGATGTGGGCGCCGAGCGTCATCAGCTCCTCGGCGAAGTCGCCGTCGCCTTCCATCCGCATGTGCAGGTCCGGGTCCTCGGAGGGCCCACCGAGCCACGCACCCAACGTGAACGGCGCGACCGGCAGGTCCGCGTCCGGCAACTGCAGCGCCGCACTGTTGGCGACGACGTGACCGTCCGCGACGGTCGCGGCCAGCTCGCCGGTGGTGCGGATCC
>NZ_JADZGH010000041.1:44173-50156 GCF_015865005.1 Rhodococcus sp. CX | reverse complement strand
AGCTGCCCGACTGGGACGAGGCAGGCAACCCCGTCCGCCACTGACACCCCGCTCACCCCGAACGAACCCCTGCGGCCCGACGCATCGACACTCCCGTCGTCGCATCACCGGCGCACCATCACCGGCACCGCCGACACATGTCGACGGCACGCCTGGCGTGAACGACTGGCTACCCGATCAGCTCCGCCTTCGGCGGCGCGTTCATCGAGATCACCCGCGTCCACGGCAAGACAACCGAAGTGGCCAGGACACTGGCTCAGCAACCCGAAGCGGGCCAGTGGTCATCACCGGAGATAGGCGCTCCCATGCCCATTGACGACCAAGTTATCCGCCGGGATCGCCGGCATACTGGTTTACCGCGGTAAACCACGCCTCACACCCACGCTGCCGCGAGTCGCCGAGCGATCCCTGTCTGTCGCTGGATGCATTCGCTCCGAAGGGTCCACCACCCGATGAATGAAGCACACGACAAGGCACATCGCACACGACAGTTCATGCCGTTCTCCATCAGAAGCGCGGTGCCGGTCATCCCACAATCGCTGTCAACGTCGCCGCCGTCACCGGCGACGTATGGGATAGGTGACACGCGGACGCCATCTTCCGGTCGCCGCGGTCCGGTGGACCCGCGAAGCTCGGCGATCCGGCGGGCCGGGTACAGAGCAAGCCTCATCCACTGTTCAGTGCCGGATGACGTCGAGCTTGTCGATGGTGGCGAAGGGGAGGCCGAACTGGTCGCCGTAGATGTCGAATCCATTGTTCTCCGGTGGTCGAGGGTGGCGTGGCGCTCGAGAATCGCCCCCACACGCGCTTGATTGCCGTCGGCCAGGGCTGCGGCGAGCTCTTCGTGACCCTCGGCACTGAACAAGACAGGGGAGTTCACGAACTCCAATGTGCTGGTGCGATATTCGCATCCGACCTCGTCGCCGTTGCGGACACGCACCTGGTCGGGGATCTGCTGATCGTCACGACCGTCGGTGTCCCGTCCGGTGCGAGGACCCGGCCGGGCAGGTGACATCGGTCGACTTGGCGGCTTTGAGTTCGGACTTCGTATCGTTGCGCAGCTCGTTGGTCTTGCCCGATATGTACTTACGCACCGACGACGAGGCGCCCTCCAACTACCGCGCCGAACTGCCGCGCCGCCAACAGGAAACGCGCACCCAGCAACGACCGGTGGGATAGATCCTGAGCACGACACAGCCCTCCTCGCTGTGGCTCCGACCGGATTCTCACGAGCCACAGGACCCGCATGTCCTCACCGGCACCCTCGAGAACGAGGTGCCCCGAGGGCGCGGTGGGTTCATCCGTGGAACGGACGTGCGCACCTGGCTCCGGCGGGCAGCACCGCCGCGGTGATCGCTACCCATCTTCATTCCGCACCCGCTACCGTGCCGACCATGGGTACGACCCTGCACGCACCACACCCGTGGCCGCACATCACCGCAGCCCTCCGCGGCCCAGGACCCCGCCGTGTCGCGATCGCCTACCTCGACACCACCGCACCCGACCTACTGCCGCTGCGCGCCGGGGACCTGCTGATCGTCAACGCCGCCCGAGCCGCAGTCCGCGCGCACGCCACCTCCCCCACCGCCCTCAGGTACTTCGTCGACGCCGGTGTTCGTGTGCTCTCGACACCGAATCTGCATACCGGTCTCATCGTCACTCCCCGATACGCGATCGTGGGCCCCTCCAGCGCCTCCCACAGCTCCAGCATCGCCGACGAAACCGCCATCGTCACAGACGATCCCGCCGCCATTGCGGCCGCACATACCTTCATCGACACCCTCGACGACACCACCGACGTCGACCAGGCGTTCCTCGACAGCGCCACCGCGATCTGGTCGATCGGACGCGCCGTGTCCCTTGCCGGCATCGGCAGCCGCGCCCGCAGCGACCACGACTTCCTCCCCACGCCGGTCCGCCGGATGTTCGTCCGCCGCATCACCGAGTACACCCCCACCGCCGACCAACAACAGGTGTGGGAAACGGTGCACCCGTACCCCCGTGACGCTGGCGGGCCGAGCGCGAAATACCAGACGCAGTGGCTGCGGCTGGACACACCCGACGCCGGCCGGCGCAACCGCCTCGAACGCGGCGATGTGCTGCTGCAGGTCACCGCCGACACCGCCTGGATCCATCCACCCGCGGTCGTCGCCGGCGACCCGATCTCCATCCCCCATACCCGCCACGCGGTCGCCTACCTGCTGCGTACCCGGACCGACCTCCAGCCGCTACCGATACCGGACGTCATCCGCGCCCTCGCCGACGCCGGGCACCCCAACCCCCGCCTCCACTTCGACCACCGCGTCATCTCCCCCACACTCCGCGCCGCTCTGCTGCAACTGTGGAACCTCTGAACGGTGCACATTCCCCGTCACACACGATGTTCGGCATCTCCCACCAGATATTCCCGGTGATATCCACAACTCTTGCGCTCCAACGCTTCTCGCGAGCGACGATCACGCTGACATACCCACACGCCGGTGCGTGTTCGGCGACGCAGGTGCCCACCTTTGTCGTCTTCATCGGAGAGTCGGCGGTCGACCACGTCCGGTCGACCTGGCCTGAGGGCCAGGGGCCGCCATGCCCAGTGACCGCCCGGATGAGTTCCTGACCCGCTTGTGCGTGGCTTCCCGGCCTGGGGACGGCCGGGTTCGTGATGTCGAGACCGCCGTCTTGTCCAAGATGTCGACGGCGCTCGGGAATGCATCCGCTGAGATTGGATGGACGCACGGCCGCAATCTACAGGCTCGACGTTGCGCCTTCGAGGTGGTGAAGGTGTTGGTATGAGCGGCGACTGAGGAAAGAGCCGGAAAGATCGATGCGTGCATTCAGCAACTACCTGAGCACCCTTCCGAGTTCGAACACGACGGCGCCGAGGAAGAAACCGACTGGCGCATAGGGTGATTTCGGTTCGGTCAGATTCTGGGCCGCCCATGATTTCGAGCCAGTGCCACTCTGGCTTCGATCTGTAGATCAAGAAGCAGGCCGCGGCTCGCACACAGCTGGAATCGGCAGGCCCACAGGGATTCTTGCAGCATCCCCACTGATGCGCCTGGTACCTGCACTCGTTGGATCCGTCCAGGCCCTTACGGTTCAGATCGAGGACAATCGGACTTCGACACCACAATCTTCGCCGGGTGGCCCGCACCCACGAGCACAAGAAAAGTGCAGTGGGTGCGGGATTGTGGAACTCTGCGGTACCGGCGAACGGAAGGTCAGTGCGCCGCCGTGTACTCGTCGACAAGCGACTGGGGCAGACGTCCGCGAGCGGGGACTTCGTAACCGGCCTCGATGGCCCAATCCCGGATTTCCTTGGAGCTCGGCGCACCCGAAATGCTCTTGCTGGCCGCGCTTCCTCGCCGCTTCCGCCCTCCGACACGGGTAGCATGCGCCACGTAGTGCTCGATCTTCTTGCGGAAGTCTCGGGCGTTCTTCTTGTTCAGGTCGATGGTGTACTCGACGCCATCGAGGGCAAAACTGATCGTCTCCCCCTCATCCTCCAAAGGGGTCCCATCGATGTCGTCGAATACTTCCACGACCGTTCTGCTTGCCACCGGCAAACCTCCATTTTCAACCTTTTCGGAAGGGACTGGAAACATTCTACATACCCACGGTATGGGGCGAATCCTAGAATCAAGAAAGTTCCGCACGTGAACGCATCCAGGTGCCTGCCTGTGCAGTTGATCCGAAGTCACAAGAGAACCGCTCCGAAAGAGCCAGTAATTGGGTCCACACTCAACGCGGCACCGGGACGTGCCGACCGCCCTCGTCTCCGCATCGACGATCACCACGCGATCCCGAACGGCACTCCCCCACTTGCATTGATCGACGATGCAAGCGACGATCAATGCCGGGGCAGATCCCCTCGACGCGACCCGCACTGCCCTCTCAATGCGTCGCGCAACATCAGCCATTCCACCCTGCGCCGGGCTTGGAACTAACCACCACGCAGGCCTACGCAGAAGACAGATTTGTGACGGTCACCACCAACCATCCGAGCAACGACTTTCCATACTTTCGGTCGAGTGATAATGTCCCTCACCTGAAACAAGAGCTTCGCGCCGATGGCTTGTTTCCCGAGGCTAAGAAGAATCCCGACGACACTCGGACCGCAGTCGAAATACCAAACCTCTTTCCTGAACTCAGCGCGGACTCGTCCCCTCCGTCTGAGCGGACGCTGCCGCCTCGGAACATCTACACGCCTGGGACAGGTGCGATGCACGGAGGATGCCCAACTGATGGCCGCACGTCCCGCCCCACCCCGGGCCGTCGAGCCCGATTGGCGGCGACAACCACCCACACCAGCGCTATCAATGGTCTACAAGCGATAGTCAACGAAGGATGCGATCGGCATGGCCGGGTCCGCGACTGCCGAAGACCGCTACCGCAGCGGTCACCTCGCCTTCGAAGACGCCCTGCGCGAGGTGACCGGAGTCCCCCTCGACCGCGACGACTTCGTTCAGATCCTGCACAGCCTCGACTCCCGCCCGGTCGTACCCGAACTGTCCGAACACGACGCCCGTATCCTCGACGGCGCCGGATTCACCGGCTACCGCACCGCCGCGACCATCGCACGACTCGACCGCGACATCCGCATGGCGACACTGGTCCACAACTCGAAAACAATCGACGGCGCCGCCGTCCATCTCGGTGTCACACCCGCCCGCGCCCGGCAACGCATCACCGCCGGCGCACTCTGGGCGTTCGACTCGGGCCGCCACCGACTCCTGCTCCCCGAACAGTTCACCGACACCGGCGAAGTCCCCCACCTCGACAAGATCATGCCATCGATTGCGCAGGACCTGTACCCACTGACGGTGCAGGCACTGCGCACCCAGCCACAGGACTCACTCGTCGTCGACGGCCACCCGGTGTCGATCGTGACGTGGCTGACCGGCAGCGCCGGCAGCGCCGACGACATCGAAAAGGCTCGCGAGGTCACCACCATCGCCGAATGGGAGTCGATGTAGATGGCGGCGATGATCCCGCCACCACCCGCCATCACCACACTCCGCGCAGCAGGACTGCTCCCCGACGAAACCATCGAATGGACACCGACCGAAAGGATCTGGCGCATCCACCCCGTGGTGCACTCGCCGAATTGTTCCAGTCCTCCAGGGCATCGACCGCCACCGCGGTGATCCGCACCTGACCGGCCTCACATTCACACGCCCTGTGCGTCTGCTCGACGTCTCCGGGATCGGCGGCGGAACATGGGCCACCGGCTTCGGTGGCAACTATTCCCTCGACTCGGTGTCCCATGGCCGGGCCCAGTACGAGCAGGAACCATCCACCGCGCCCATCCGGATCTGGACGGCATCATCTACCGCGGCCGGTTCGCCGGGTCCGCCTCGATCGCGCTGTTCGAACGCACCGCCGACGCCTTGCCTACCCGGCCCGAACTCTCACTCCCCCTCGCGCATCCTTGCCCTCGCCGACGCGGTCGACACCGCAGCGCACAGCCTCGGCTACATCGTCACCTGACCGGCAGCACACCGCCAGTGACGAAGCCGATACCGTCGAGATACGCCCGAGGCGCCGAAACACGTTCCCCGCGGCGTCTCCTTCGAGACTCAGCCGAGCACAGGTGTACGGACGCGGCCGCATCCGCCATACCCGCGTCAGCTCGCAGCAGCTAACCCCGTGAGAAGAACGCAGCCGTGCCGCACCAAGTGGACCCTTACTCCCCAACATGAACGAAAGGCTTTTCGCCGGAAGGACATCCGAGAACCGATCGCATGCTCGCGTTCACGGCGGCCGCAACGATCGTCCGCAGCCGCGCGCCATCGACAACCCGCGCTCGCCTACGCCACACTCAACAACCCGAAGATGCAATCTGTGCATCCCAGTCGCCTGGAACCGACGCGAACGCCGACCCAAACGATCGGTCGACATATTCGCGCTGGTCGCAACACGAGCGAACACTCGAACGGACACTGCTCGGAGTTCTACGCTCACCCGTCGATAGCTACCATCGACAACG
>NZ_JADZGH010000041.1:39335-44163 GCF_015865005.1 Rhodococcus sp. CX | reverse complement strand
TGCCGTCGGAGAATTCGATCTCGTAGCAGGGACGGCCGGTCATGACCGGCGTCGCGGCGACGACGCGTGTCGGCGCGCCGTGGGCGTCGAGCAACAGATCGCCCACCGCGACCTCGCCCATCGTGGTCCACCCGGTGGGGGTGGGCAGGGGAGTGTCCAGCGCGAGCGCCTTACCGACACCGGGGCGCGCGGCGACGATGATCATCTGCCCGGCGTGCAGGCCATTGGTGAGTTCGTCGAGTTCGGCGAATCCGGTGGGGACACCGAGGGAGATGCCGCCGCGGCTGGCGATGGAGTCGATCTCGTCCATCGTCGGCTGCAGCAGTTCCTCGAGGGGAACGAAGTCCTCGGTGGTGCGTCGCTCGGCGACGTCGAAGATCTCGGCCTGGGCGCGGTCGACGACCTCGGCGACGTCCTGTCCTTCGGCGCCGGCGTAGCCGTACTGGACGATGCGGGTGCCCGCCTCGACGAGGCGGCGCAGCACTGCCTTCTCGGCGACGATCTCGGCGTAGTAGCCGGCGTTGGCGGCCGTGGGCACCGTCTGGGTCAGTGTCACCAGGTAGGCGGCGCCGCCGATGCGCTTGAGTTCGCCGCGGCGGTCGAGTTCGGCGGACACGGTCACCGGGTCGGCCGGTTCACCGCGGCTGTAGAGGTCGAGGATCGAGTCGTAGACGACCTGGTGGGCGGGCCGGTAGAAGTCGCCGGGCCGCAGCACCTCGAGGACGTCTGCGATGGCGTCCTTGCTGAGCAACATGCCGCCGAGCACCGACTGCTCCGCGACCATGTCCTGGGGAGGCTGCCGACCGAAGTCGCCGCCCGGTTCTTCCGGGGGTTCGTTGTAGTCGGAATGGCCTCGATCGTCCACAACAGCCACGCGATGCCATCCTTCCCCATCCGCGTTCCACGTTCGGTAGGGCGTGGTCGACGCGTATGTCCGTACACACGTTCTACTCGCCCCCACCGACATTCAGCGTGCAGGCTCGCTCGACGTTAGGGACTCCGACGCGCCGATCCAAATCGGGTTGTGCACATATCTGTGGATGAAATGTGGAAAGGGGAGGACACGCTTGTGCACCTCCTGTGGAAAAACTGGGGACAACACATCTCACACTTGGGATACGACCAGGTCATCGGCCCAAAATCGCTTTTCACAACTGTGTACAACGACGATTTCGGCGTGTCGCACACCGGGCGTGTTCGCTGCTTCGTTCCCGAAACGATATGCCGTAGGTCACATCGGAGCATGTCTATCCACAGGGTTGTGGATAGACGACGAAGAGCCCCACGCACTTGGTGCGTGGGGCTCTTCGGGAGCCGGAATCAGGCGCCGACGACGTTCAGGGTGAACTTCGCGGTGACGTCCGGGTGCAGCTTCACGACGACGGCGTGCTTGCCGGTCGCCTTGATGTGAGCCTTGGGCAGCTCGATGATGCGCTTGTCGACGACCGGGCCACCGGCAGCCTTGATGGCACCGGCAACGTCGGCGGCGGTGACCGAGCCGAACAGCTTGCCCGAGTCGCCGGCGGTCTTGACGCTCAGCGAGACGCTCTCGAGACCCTCGATGGTCTCCTTGAGCTCCTTGGCGTGATCCAGGCCGCGCACGGCGCGCGCTTCCTGGGCACGGCGGATGCCCTCGACCTGCTTCTGGGCACCACGGGTGGCGACGATCGCCAGGCCGCGGGGCAGCAGGTAGTTGCGGCCGTAGCCGTCCTTGACCTCGACGGTGTCGCCAGGCGCACCGAGGTTGTCCACGTCAGCAGTCAGAATGAGCTTCATCGGTTCCTCCCTTTCCTCAGCGAGCCGTCGAAACGTAAGGAAGCAGGGCGACCTCACGAGAGTTCTTCACAGCAACAGCGATGTCGCGCTGGTGCTGCACGCAGTTGCCGGTGACGCGGCGAGCGCGGATCTTGCCGCGGTCGCTGACGTACTTACGCAGCAGCGTCGTGTCCTTGTAGTCGATCTGCACGTTCTTTTCCTTGCAGAAGGTGCAGACCTTCTTCTTCAAAACCTTGTCGCGCGCAGGCGCCTTAGGCATGGTCTTTCTCCGTATTTCTGGATGTTCCGATCGAGGTCGGATCAGAACGGGGGCTCGTCGTCCCCGGGACCACCGAACGAGCCGGCCTGCGGAGCGCTGCCCCACGGGTCGTCGCCACCGGTGCTCGCGCCGGCGCTTGCGCGCCCGCCGCCCGATCCTGCGGAGGAACCACCGAAGCCACCGCCGCCACCACGGCCGGCCTTGGTGACCTTGGCCGTCGCGTAGCGGAGCGAGGGGCCGATCTCGTCGACCTCGAGCTCCACGACAGTGCGCTTCTCGCCTTCACGCGTCTCGTAGCTGCGCTGCTTGAGCCGGCCCTGCACGATCACGCGCGAGCCACGGGTCAAGCTCTCGGCCACGTTCTCCGCTGCCTCACGCCAGATGTTGCAGCGCAGGAACAGAGCCTCGCCGTCCTTCCATTCGTTGGACTGACGGTCGAATACGCGGGGCGTGGACGCGACGGTGAAGTTCGCGACCGCGGCACCCGCCGGGGTGAAACGCAGTTCGGGATCGGCGGTCAGATTGCCGACCACGGTGATGACGGTGTCGCCTGCCATGTGGTTCCTCCTGCTGTGTGTGGAGTCCTGATGCGCCCGAGCCTACGGTCAGGCGCCGACAGGATCACTTGTCGTTGCGCAGAACCTTGGTGCGGAGCACCGACTCGTTCAGGCCGAGCTGGCGATCCAGCTCCGCAACGGCAGCAGGCGTCGCGCTGATGTCGATCACCGCGTAGATGCCTTCGCTGTTCTTGGCGATCTCGTATGCGAGACGACGCTTACCCCACACGTCGACCTTGTCGACCTTGCCGCCTTCCTGGCGGATCACGTTGAGGAACGTCTCCAGCGAGGGAGCGACAGTGCGCTCATCCAGGCTGGGGTCCAGGATGATCATCAATTCGTAATGACGCATAAGACCTCATCACCTCCCATGGACTGTGAACGGTCACGGACGATCCGTGACAGGAGGGTCGTTGCGTCAGCAACCCAAGAAGGGTACATGACCACGCCTTGACCAGCGAAATTCACCTAGGGTGAGGAACATGCGCACGAGCACCCGGATCCCCGCGCTCGTCGCCGTCCTGCTGTGCGCGGTCACGCTCGTCCTCGGCTACCTCAACAAGGCACGTTGCGCCGGACCGCGTTTCGACGAGCTCGGCCGCACTCTGCGTTTCGAATCGGTCAAGGATGCCGACGTCTGCTACTCCGACATCCAGCAACTGTGGATCGGACGGGACATCAACCTGCATCGCTTCCCGTTCCTCGACGGCGCCATCACCGCCACCGGCCACCTCGTCGGCGGCACCGTCGAATATCCCGTGCTCAGCGGTGTGCTGATGTGGCTCGGGGCCGTCCCCGCCCACACCGATGCGGAATTCCTGTTCTGGTCGGCGCTGCTGCTGGCACCGTTCGGTCTGCTCACCGCGTGGATGCTGGGCCGGCTCGCCGGCTGGGCCGCGCTGCTCTGGTCGGCGACGCCCCCGCTCGTGCTGTACGCGTTCCACAACTGGGACCTGCCCGTCGTCGCGACGACGGTGGGCGCGATCGCGATCGTCGCCACCCGACGCTGGTCGCTGCGTACCCGCGGGGTGCTCGCCGCGGTGCTGCTCGGCATCGGCTGCTGCCTGAAGCTCTATCCCGGGATCTTCCTGCTGACACTCGTCGCCTATGTCCTGACCCGCGGTGACCGCACGGATCGGGACCCGGCCGACCGCGCCGGAGCGGCTGCTCGCTTCGACGTGCGCGGCGCCGTAGCGGTGGCAGCCGCGGGTGCCGCGACCGTCGTCGCCGTCAACCTGCCGTTCGCGTTGCTCGGCTACCCGGGCTGGCGCGCGTCCTTCGAGTTCCAGAGCAACCGCGCGGCCGATTCGACGAGCAACTCGATCTGGTTCTGGGGACTGCGCCCGCTGCTGGGCGGCTACGAGGGCACCGAGGTCACCCCCGCCTACAACGGTCTCGTCTCCGTCCTGTCGCCGTTGCTGATCTGCGTGTCCTTCGCGGTGGCCCTGGCGATCGGCTGGCGTCGCTACCGGCGCGAGGGCACGTACCCGTGGATCGCGATCGGTGCGGCGATGCTGTGCGGGTTCCTGCTGCTGCACAAGGTGCATTCCCCGCAGTACACGCTGTGGTTGCTGCCCCTGCTGGTGCTCGTGCGCGTCCGGTGGTCGCTCGTCGCCGCGTACCTGGTCGCCGACGTCGCGATCGGCGTCGGCGTCTTCCTCTGGTTCGCCGCCACCGCCGGTCAGCGCGACATGACCACGGCGATGCTGCTCACCCAGGTGGGCGTGTGGGGACGCGCGATCCTGCTGGTCGTACTCTTCGTCGTGTTCGCGCGCGCACCCCTGCGGATGCGTGCCCCCGCCCCGGCTCCCGAAAGGACCAGGCCGATGACGACCGCTGGACGTGCCCGATGAGCGAATCCTGGTACCGGCAACCCACTCTGGAAGGCACCCTCGTCCGCCTCGAGCCGCTCACCATGGAGCATGCGCCGGGATTGCTGGCTGCCGTCGACGACGCCGAGGCGATCTTCCGGTGGACGTCGGTGATCATCGAGGAACTCGCCGACGCCGAAGCATTCGTGCGCGCCGCGCTCGACGACTCCGATCGCCTGCCGTACGCGATCGTCGACATCCGCACGAATTCGGTCGTGGGCACCACCTCCTACTACGGGATCGACCCCGCCCACCGGAAACTCGTCATCGGCTACACGTGGCTGTCGCGCGCCGCCCAGGGCACCGGCGTCAATGCGGAATCGAAACTGCTGTTGCTCCGCCGCGCCTTCGAGGAGCTCGGCGCG
>NZ_JADZGH010000041.1:19007-39325 GCF_015865005.1 Rhodococcus sp. CX | reverse complement strand
ACGCGCACTCGCGCGGGGCCATCGCCAAACTCGGCGCCGAATTCGAGGGACTGCTGCGCAAGCACCGTCGCCGGCGAGACGGCAGCTGGCGGACCACCGCGTTGTTCTCCATGACGGACGACGACTGGCCGCTCGCCCGCGCTCGCCTCGAGGCGCGGGTCGCCGACAGTTCCGCACAACCCTGAACACCGGGCGAGGACCACGACCGTGCACGCCGCGCTGAGCAGGCTCGCCGCCCCCGCCGGGGTGGCGGCCCTGTCCGCGTGCGTGTGCGCCGCCGTGGTGTGGGCCGACCCCACCACGCCGGGCGGACCGATCCCGCCGTGCCCCACCCGCGCGCTGTTCGGGCTCTGGTGCCCCGGCTGCGGTTCGTCCCGCATGTTGTATTCGCTTCTGCATCTGGATGTTCCGTCGGCGCTGCGGTACAACGCCGTCGGTGTGCTCGCGGTGGTGGTTCTGCTGTGGTCGTTCGCGGTGTGGACCGTGGGACGGGCCCGCGACCGCCGCTACGTCCAGTGGTACCAGTGGCGACGGTCCCCACAGATCGTGCTGGTGATCGTCTTGTGCTGGTTCGTGATTCGCAACATCCCCGCGGAACCGTTCTCGTCCCTCCGGATTTGATCACCGGCCGGCGCAGGGATTCCGGTAGGGGATACCAGGAAGGAACCGTTCCCACTCCTCCTCTGTGATCGCGGATCCGGCGTTCTCACACACCCGGTCCGTCGCGGCCTCGGTGTCGGGGGTCCACAGTCGCACCAGCCGGTCCGGTCCCCCCCGGCGAGGATCTCACCGTCGTGCGCCCACGTGGCATCGTTGACCCGTGTCCCGGACGCGGACAGTACGGCGTAGGCCGCAGGGTGTTCCGCATCCTGCACATCCCAGAGCCATGCCGCGCCACCGCCGACCCCGGCGGCGAGCCGATCGCCGGACGGTGAGAACTGCAGCGAATACACCGCATCCGCCGGCCCCGTGATCCGAGCCCGATCGCGCGGCGCAGTGCGATCGGTGACGTCCCACAACCGGATGCTGCGATCGGCGCTGCCCGCGGCGAGCGTCGCACCGTCGGGCGTGAATGCGACCGCCTGCGCCTGACTGTCGAATCCACCGACGGTCGACAGCAGGGTCGGTTCCGACGACCCGGCGGTCGCCCACAGTTCGACCTCGCCGTCCGCGGTCGGCACCGCCAGGGTGCAGTCCGGGGCGAACGCCATCATCTGCGGATAGTTTCCGGCCGTGAAGGTGCCGATCGTCCGTGGCGCGTTCCGGTCCGTCACGTCCACCACCGCGACCGTCGCATCGTCCTGCGCGGACACCGCCATCCGGTGCCCCTCGTGATCGAAGGTGACCACGCCGACCATTCCCGCCACCACGGGCGGCGGCGAGGATGGATTCCGGCGCGCTCGCGCCGTTCCCCTTTCCCGGCGTTCTCGCGCCGCACCCCGTTTCGGCTTCCTCCGGAAGGAGCTCCATGACTGCGCCCCAACCCGTGACCCGGATCCGTTCATCCCTGGTACGTCGACCGCTGCTGAGCGCCCGCGAGGTGGAGGTGTTGCTGACCTGGCTGTCGTCGGATTCGAAATCTCGCGCGGCGCAGGAGTTGTTCGTCTCGGAATCGACGCTCGACACCCACATCACGCGGATCCGTTCGAAGTACGCGTCGGTGGGACGCAGCGCCCCCACCAAGGCCGCGTTGTTCGCGCGGGCCCTGCAGGACGGTCTGACGACGCTCGACGAGTGGTAGCCGACTACAACTCGTCGAGGGTGACGAGGCCGTCCTGCAGGGCCCGAGCGGTGAGCGCGGCCTTGGTACCGGCATTCCGGCCCACCGCGGCGTATTTCTCCCGTATCCGGGCCAGATGCGTGTTGACGGTGGCGACGGAGATGAACAGCTCGGCGGCGACTTCGGTCTTCGAATCGGATCGGAGCCAGCCGCGGAGAACCTCGACTTCACGAGGGGACAGCGACGGGCGGGTCGGTTCGGGGTTTACGGCAGCAACCGACCACGAAACATCAGCTGACACGGGATCCTCCTCGATCGGCCCACCGCCGCAGGTCCCCCGACCTTCCGAAAAGTGATGCTCGGGATAATAACGGTTACGGACCGACGAGGCCGTCCGACGACTGCAAGGGAATCGTCACAGAGCGCAAACGTAACGTCGCGCCGACGTCATGCCACGCGCAGGGATTTCAACGCCGCGTGCTGTTCCAGCCGGACCCGGCCGGGGCTGATGCTCAACACCGCCGCGGTCTGTTCGGGATCCAGCCCGACGATCGTGCGCATGATCAGCACTTCCCGGCGCAACTGCACCGCCGTGTCCGTGGATACCGAATCGACGGCACGGGATGCGATCTCGTAGACGAGAGTGGCGAAGTTCCGATTCGCACCCGTGGGGGAGGAGAGTTCGGCGAGCACGGTCCGGCATGCGTCGAGAGCGATCCGGTCGGCTTCGGCGAAGGGGATACCACCGTCGTGGGCCCGGGCGCGGCAATAGCCCACCACCCGCGGGTGCAGCACACGCAACAAGGCCGGGATCGCGGACGAGTCGCCGCGGGCAACAGCCCACGCGAGTTCACACGGAACCGATCCGGTCGTCGCCTGCCCCGACGAGCCGCGGTGATTCGCAGCCACAGCGCCTCCTCACGTCCCCGTCGAGACTAGGTCGAGGCACCGACAGTCCGCGTCGTCCCATCGGATGACTTCGTGGGTGATTCGCGGCCGTCCCGGGGGCGCAGCACCTTCGGCCACCAGCGCGGGAAGTCGTCCGGGGCCTGATCGACGACCCCACCGATCGGGTCGTCGACGAACCCGTAACGCACGAGATCCTCGGCGGGTCTCCGGATCTGCCGGATCACCGCGACGCACAGCGCCAGCACCGCCAGGTCCCGGATCAGGACGGTGACGGTGAACCACTGTTCGGGCAGTCCCTTCTCCGCAGGACCGAGGTAGTAGTACATGCGCGGCACCCACACGAGCGCATCGATCGTCATCCACGCGAGCAGCGCCCGGCGATGAGGCAGCGCGAGCACCGCGAGCGGCACCAGCCACAGCGAATACTGCGGACTCCACACCTTGTTGGTGAGCAGGAACGCCGCGACCACGAGGAAACACAACTGAGCCAGCCGGGGCCGGCGCGCGGCGGTCAGGGCGAGCCATGCGATCGCCGCGCACGCGGCCGCGAACAACAGCAGCGACACCAGGTTCGACGTCTCCGGATCCCACCCGGACCACGTGGTGAGGGAACGCACCACGTTGTAGATCGAATCGGGATCGACGCCGCGTTCGGTGTTGAGACGGAAGAACTCGGCCCATCCGCGCGGGAACAGCAGCATGATCGGCAGATTCACGACCAGCCACGCCGCCGCGGCCGCCGCCGCGGTCCGGCCGAAGGCACGCATCTTGCCCGCGCGCAGACACAGCAGGAACAGCGGGCCCAGCAGCAGCAGCGGATACAGCTTCGTGGCGCCGCCGAGTCCGAGGAGAACGCCGGCCAGGACCGGCCGGCGGCGTGCCCAGGCGAGCAGTCCACCGGCGGCGCACGCGGTGGCGAGTGCGTCGAAGTTGGTGAACGCGTGCACGATCACCAGCGGGGATGCCGCGACGAGCGCGGCATCCCAGATCCGGCGGCCGGCGGACAGCGCGGTCGCCCACACCGTCACGAGCCACGCCATGGCCGAGCCGAGCGCGACGACGTTGAAGTAGATCGCCACCTGCAGGCCGCCGGGCAGCCACGACGCGGAATCCCACGCCTTCGCGATCCGCATCGACACGTACTGGTACAGCCCGGCGACCACCGGGTATTCCATGTAGCGGACCTGCGTGCCGCCGTCCGGTGCGGGTTCCTCCCAGGACGTCGCGTACGGGAACGCGCCCTCGTTGAGGCGTTCGGCGCCGTACAGCGGCACGACATCCGAGTAGCACATCGCGACGTACTGGCGGTTGCCACGCCAGTCGAGTCCCAGTTCACCGTTCGGTCCGATCGGCGCCTGCTGGATGCAGGCGGCCTTGGTGAACCAGCCGAAGGACAGGAACACCACGGCCAGAAGCAGCAGCACCCGCAGCGGGGTGAAGAAGCGGGTGCGGCCGAGCAGCGCGTACCGGCCGACCGGCCCACCGATCGCGGTGGACAGGCGCGACACCATCGGATCGTTCCATCCGGGAGTGTCGCGCCAGTCCGCCGAGCGGAGGTCGGGTGCGAGCGGTGCCGGCGACACGACCCTCGTCTTCGCGCCCGCTGGCCTGCCGGTCGCCTCCTTGTCGCTCACGGAGGCGAGGTTACCTGCCTGGTACTGCTCCGCCGGGTTGCTGCCGGCCGGCCTGTCCGCCCGGTGCCGGAACCGCTTCCTCCACGGACGGTTCCGTTCCCTGCTCGTCGCCCGAATCCTCCTCGGTTCCGAAACCTGGTGAGTCCTCTTCCGGGGTCGTCTCCGTCTCCCGGCCGGGCCGCTGCGGAGTGGTGGTCGGCTGTTGCGCCACCCCCGGCAGCTGAATGGTCACGCCCGGCAGGATCTCGACGTCCCGCGTCGTGATCTCGGGGATCTCCGGCAACGACGGAATCGTGCGGCTCGTCTCCGGGGCCTTGGTGGTCGTCGGCACGGCCGTGACCTCGGCCGTGAAGGCGGGCACACCGGACACGCCGGCGATGGCGCCCGGGGTCGGGAACTTCTCGACGTCCGTGCCCTCGAGAGCGCCGTCCATCGTCGCCTTCCAGATGTCGGAGGGCAGACCGGAACCGTAGATCATGCCGCCCCAGCTGTTCTCGAGCGGCAGGCCCTGTTCGGTGCCGACCCACACCGCCGTCGACAGCGACGGGGTGTACCCGACCATCCAGGCGTCCTTGTTGGAACCGGTGTCACCGAGCTGCGCGGTGCCCGTCTTCGCCGCCGACGGACGTCCGCCCGCGAGAGCGTGCCCGTTGGAGTACGCGGCGATCGGCTGCATGGCGGCGGTGGTGTTGTCGGCGACCGCGTCGTCTACGACCTTCTCACCGGTGGGTGAGCCGCGGTCGAGCAGCACGCTGCCGTCGGCGGTGACGACCTTCTGCACGAAGTACGGCTCGTGGTAGGTGCCGGACGCGGCGAGGGTCGCGTACGCGGAGGCCATGTCGATGACGCGGGACTGGTACTGGCCGAGGACGATGCCGTAGTTCGGGCCGGCGCCGTCCGGTTCCGTGAGGGTTTCCCCGACACCGGGGATCTCCTTGGGGATGCCGAGCTTGTGCGCCATGTCCGCGATGGCCTGCGGGCCGTTGTCCATCGACAGCATCATCCGGTAGAAGCTGGTGTTCAGCGACCGCTTCAACGCCTCGGCGATGGTGCACTGGCCGCACTGCTCACCCTCGACGTTGCCGATCTTGATGCCGTTCACGGTGAGCGGGCCGCTGTCGTAGGTCGTCGACAGGGGCTTGCCCTGCTCCAGGTTCGCGGCCAGGCCGAACACCTTGAACGACGAACCGGTCTGCAGGCCGGACTGTGCGAAGTCGAACCCGATGCCGCTATCGCCGCCGTAGTACGCGCGGACGGCACCGGTGTGCGGGTCGACGGACACGACGGCGGTGCGCAGTTCCTCCGGTTCGCCCTCCATCGTCGAGCGGACCGCGTCCAGGGCCGCTTCCTGTGCCTGCGGGTCGATGGTCGTGGTGATCTCGAGGCCCTCGGTGTTGAGGAGCTTCTCGTCGATGCCTTCCGCGGACAGCTCCTGCAGCACCTGGTTCTTCAGGAGTCCTTCGGGACCCGAGGATTCGTCTCCGTTGTCCAGTTCGGCGAGCGGCACGTACGCGGGATACTTCATGCCGGCGCGATCCTGGGCGTTGAGGGTTCCGGCCGTCACCATGCCGTCGAGCACGTAGTTCCAGCGAGCCTCGGCGCCCTCCGGGTTCTGCTCCGGGTCCAGCAGCGACGGCAGCTGGATCGACGACGCCAGCACCGCACCTTCCTCGACGGTCAGCGCGCCGACCGGCTTGCCGAAGTAGGCGTTGGACGCCGCGGCGATGCCGTACGCACCGCGACCGAAGTAGATGGTGTTCAGATAGGCGGCGAGGATGTCGTCCTTCGACCACTGGTTGGCCATCTTCGACGACAGCACCAGTTCCTTCATCTTTCGGGTGAGCGTGCGCTCCGACCCGACGAGGGCGGTCTTGACGTACTGCTGGGTGATGGTCGAGCCACCACCCGCGCTCTCACGGCCCAGGATGTTGTCGCGAGCCGCGCGCGCGAAGCCGGTGACCGAGAAGCCCGGGTTGGTGTAGAAGTCGCGGTCCTCGGCGGCGAGCACGGCGTTGCGGACGTGCTCGGGGATCTCGTCGAGCCGGACCTCGGTGCGGTTTCCTTCGGGCGGGATCACCTTCGTGATGACCGTCGAGCCGTCGGACGCGTAGATCGTGGCGACCTGATTGGTTTTGAGGTCACCGGGCCGGGGCACGTCCTGGACGACATAGGCGACCATGAACGTGAGAATCGGAACGATCAGGCCGAGCGCGACCGCCACGTAACCGATGCGCCGGATGGTGCGCCACCGGGACGACTTGCCGCCCTTGCCGCCGCCGTCGCCGCCGCCGCGGGCGGTCGGGGGCGGAGTCGGCGGACGTCCACCCGGCGGGGTACCTGCGGGGCGTGACGGAGGCTGCCGGTTGGCGGCCACGGCCTGCCGGGCCTGATCCTGCGGGATCCGTACGGTCGGGTCGGCCTGAGGCCGGCCGCCGGCCGGCTGCTGGGGACCCGTCTGTGCACGGTTCGGCGGCGCGGCGGCGAACTGCTGGGGACGCTGCTGCGGCATCGGTCCGCTGCGCGGGTTCTGTTGGGGCATAGGTCCGCTGCGGGGGTTCTGCTGGGGAACCGGTCCGCTGCGCGGATTCTGCTGCGGAATCGGCCCGCTCCGCGGAGACTGCTGGGGACGCTGAGGCCCCTGCGGATATTGGGGGCCCTGCGGTTGCTGCGGGCCCTGCTGCTGTGGTTGCTGCGGATTCCGGGGCATCGGGTTCCGCATCGGCGGCGGTCCCGGCGGGCCCCCGGCGCGCGGGCCGGGCTGTCCCTGCTGACCCGGCCGGCCCTGCTGCCCCGGATAGGGCTGCGGAGGGTACGGCCGGCCCTGGCCGGGCTGCGGCGGCAGCGGCCGGTCCTGGGCGGATCCCCCGACCGGTCCCGGTCCCGGGACCCGCTGCTGGCGCGGATCGGCAGGGCCGGTCCGGCGCGGCGGGGTGGGCCGATCGACCTGTGGATCGTTGTCAGGGGAATTCACGTACTCATCTCCAACTGGTTGCGCGGACGCGGTACGACACGTCCTCGTTTCACGCCGGTGGGCACCCGACAACATCGTCGGGCCTCAACGGACAGCGTTACGTTCAGGCAGCGTTCGATCACGGGACCGGGCGTCCTCGTTCACTCGCTCGCGGTGCGACGGCTCTGCCCCGTCGACCGGCGTCGCGGCCGCGGCGGCGCAGGCTCGGCGCCGACGACATAGGACTGGACCAAATGGTTCCAACTGCAGGTGCGGCACACCTCGACCACGTGGACCGAGAACGCCTCCTGGCTGGCTGCCAGGCGGTCGAGTTCCTCGGCGGTGCGGGCGGAACCGGACACCTGGCCCAGTTTCTCGCCGAACACCCACGAAACGAGTGTGAGCTGCTCTTTCCTGCAGATCGGGCAGACGACTTCGCTGCCCTTCCCGTGGAACTTCGCGGCACGCAGCAGATAGGGACTGGCGTCGCAGACCTCCGCGACGCCCCGTCGTCCCGAGTAGACCTCGGCGAGCAGCGACCGTCGCTGCAACGCGTAGTCCACCACCTGCCGCTGTGTTCGCACGCGTTCCAGAGTACGTGCGGGTGCTGTCGAAGTGGTCGGGGTGTGTGCTGCGTGACGGTTTCCCCGCGATCGTTCGGGACGAATTACTCTGCACCGGTGTCCACCCGACAGACGCCGCAGACCCGGGCCCGCGACATCGATCGCGTGAACACGTGCGCCCGGCTGGACCAGGCCTACGCCGACGGTCAGCTCGACGCATCCGAGCACCGCGAGTTCGTGGCCCGGGCCCAGTCCGCGAAGACACTGCGTGAACTCGCCGACCTGGTCCGCGACCTGCAACCACCGGTGGAATCCGTCGAGGTCACCCCTCCTGCGGCCCGCTCGGGGCGTGGCCGGAAATCGGCCTGGGTCGTCGCGGCCGCAGCCGTCGCGGTCACCGTCGCCGTCGTGGTGTCGAACGGGAGCGATTCCCCCGAATCCGGATCGCCGGCGCCTGCGGGCGAGGCCGCGCCGGCCGATCCCCCAGGTCCGGCCGAATCGAGCGCGGTTGCGGCCGTCGAGCCCGTGCGCCCGCTCCGGCCCGGCGGCTTCCAGCGCGTCGTCGACAGCTACCGCGCGGAGTTCGGCGACACCATCGCGTACGAGGTCATCCTGTATCCCGAACGGGCGGCGGCGGGTCGTGCACTGCCCGAGGCTCCCGACCGCATCGTGCCCTACACGTTCAAGGGTGGCTGGGAGCGGACGAACGTGCCGGCGTCGTCGCGTTTCCCCGGCTTTCGCGATTTCGATGCCGCCCTGGTCGATGCTGCGGCCCTGGACGACCTGATCGCCCGGGCCCCGGGATTGCTGGGCGCGCCGGAGGGCGTGGTGACCCACGTCATCATCCGGGACGACGGCACGCCCACGACCAACATCTACGTCGACTACCGCAACGACCTGGGAAACGGGTATCTGAAGGCCGGTTTCGACGGATCCGTCCTGCGCGAATACCGCTGACTCCGCGTCGGCGCGACCGCTCGATCCGCGCGGCGACCGCGGCGCCGGTCGGGTTCCCGCACGCCTCGAACAGGCCGGTCCCCCCGACACATGTGGCAAACCTATCGGCGCGGAGTATCGTCGTATATATCGGTGCGATATAGTTCCGCGTCGTATCAAGTCGGTTTTGTCGGATCGGGAGAGTCGAGGAGGTAACCCCTGTGCTCGAACTGGCAATCCTCGGGCTGCTTCTCGAGTCCCCGATGCACGGTTACGAGCTACGCAAACGTCTGACCGGACTACTGGGCGCCTTCCGCGCCTTCTCCTACGGTTCCCTCTATCCGACGCTGCGCCGCATGCAGGCGGACGGCCTCATCGAGGAGGACTCCGGAGTTCCCGGCACCGTCAGGCGGGCCCGTCGCGTGTACCAATTGACGGACGCCGGTCGGGAACGTTTTTCCGAACTGGTCGCCGACACGGGACCGCAGAACTACACCGACGACGGATTCGGCGTGCACCTCGCCTTCTTCAGCCGCACTCCCGCCGAAGCGCGGATGCGGATTCTCGAGGGCAGGCGCCGCCAGGTCGAGGAGCGCAGAGAAGGGCTCCGCGACGCAATCGGACGGGCAAGCGGCACTCTCGACCGCTACACCCGTCAGCTCCACCAGCTCGGTCTCGAATCCAGCGAACGCGAAGTCCGCTGGCTCAACGAACTGATCGCCGCCGAGCAGTCGACAGCACCCAGCAAGAAAGAAGGAGAACCCGACCATGGGTGAGAACAACACCTCGGTGCGCGTGGCCATTGTGGGCGTGGGGAACTGTGCCTCGTCCCTGGTCCAGGGCGTGCAGTACTACAAGGACGCGGACGAGACCTCGACCGTTCCCGGCCTGATGCATGTGAAGTTCGGTTCCTACCACGTGCGCGACGTCAAGTTCGTCGCCGCGTTCGACGTGGATGCCAAGAAGGTCGGCTTCGACCTGTCCGAGGCGATCCTGGCCTCGGAGAACAACACCATCAAGATCGCCGACGTCCCGCCGCTCGACGTCCCCGTCCAGCGCGGCCCGACCCTCGATGGCATCGGCAAGTACTACGCGCAGACCATCGAGCTGTCCGACGCCGAGCCCGTCGACGTCGTCCAGGCTCTCAAGGACGCGCAGGTGGATGTTCTCGTCTCCTACCTCCCGGTGGGCTCCGAGGAAGCCGACAAGTTCTACGCCCAGTGCGCCATCGACGCCGGGGTCGCGTTCGTCAACGCGCTGCCCGTGTTCATCGCTTCCGACCCGGAGTGGGCCGAGAAGTTCAAGGCGGCCGGTGTTCCGATCGTCGGCGACGACATCAAGAGCCAGGTCGGCGCGACCATCACCCACCGCGTGATGGCCAAGCTGTTCGAGGACCGCGGTGTCGTGCTGGATCGCACCTACCAGCTGAACGTCGGCGGCAACATGGACTTCAAGAACATGCTCGAGCGTGAGCGTCTGGAGTCGAAGAAGGTTTCCAAGACCCAGGCCGTGACCTCGAACCTCAACGGCCCGCTGGCCGGCAAGGTCCACGACCGCAACGTCCACATCGGCCCCTCGGACTACGTGGAGTGGCTCGACGACCGCAAGTGGGCGTACGTCCGCCTCGAGGGTCGCGCGTTCGGTGACGCCCCGCTGAACCTCGAGTACAAGCTCGAGGTCTGGGACTCGCCGAACTCCGCCGGCATCATCATCGACGCCATCCGCGCCGCGAAGATCGCCAAGGACCGCGGCCTCGGTGGCCCGATCCTCCCGGCCTCGGCGTACCTGATGAAGTCCCCGCCGGTCCAGATGGCCGACGACAAGGCTCGCGCCGAGCTCGAGGCCTTCATCATCGAGGCCTGAGTTTCGATTCTCACCCGACGGCGGTGGGTCGGTCCGGATCACTCCGGGCGACCCACCGCCGTCGGCGTGTTCCGGGCCGGGACGGAACGGGACGAACACTCTCTTCCACGAAAGCTCCAGTCGCGGTAGAACACTCGACTAGGCTCGGGCCACCGGCGGTCGGTGGACCCGGTATGCGCCGAAGGAGCGGTCATGGACACCTGGTGGACGGCACTGCAACTGCTCGCACCCGCGTTCTGGCTCGGGTCGGTGTTCGCGATCTCGTTCCTCGAGGCGCCGTTGAAGTTCCGCGCGCCCGGCGTCACGATCCCGATCGGCCTGGGCATCGGGCGCCTGGTGTTCCGGGCGCTCAACATCACCGAAGTGGTGATCCTCGTGGTGCTGTGGATCGCGACCCTCGCCGCCACGGCGGCCCCGACCACCGCGATGTGGTGGCTGCTCGGCACGGCCACGGTGGTGTTGCCGGTGCAGGTGCTCGGGGTGCGGCCGACGCTGACGAGACGGTCGGATCAGGTGCTGGCCGGCGCCGAGCTGCCCCGCTCGCGTGCCCACTACGTGTACGTCGCACTCGAGGTGGTCAAGGTGCTCGCACTGGTTGCGTTGATCGCCGTGAGCACCGACGCGTTGCTGTCGTAACGACGCCGGGCAGCGGCACCGTCGGATCAGAGGCGGGCAGAAGCGTATCCGTGCGCCTCGGCGACCTCGGCGGACAGCAGTTCCCCTCGGTGCGTCGAAAGACCTTCCGCGAGGCCGGGATCCGCCGCTACAGCTTCTTCCCAACCCTTGTCCGCGAGGGCTACGACATAGGGGAGCGTCGCGTTGGTGAGCGCGAAGGTGGAGGTGCGGGGGACCGCGCCCGGCATGTTGGCGACGCAGTAGAACACCGAGTCGTGCACCCGGTAGGTCGGCTCGGCATGCGTCGTGGGCTTCGAGTCCTCGAAGCAACCGCCCTGGTCGATGGCGATGTCGACGAGCACCGATCCCGGCTTCATCCGGGACACCAGGTGATCGGACACCAGCTTCGGAGCCTTCGCACCGGGCACGAGGACCGCGCCGATCACCAGATCCGCCTCGAGGACCGCCTGCTCGAGTTCCAGCGTGTTCGAGACGACGGTCTTGACCTGGCCGCCGTACAGCGCGTCGATCTCACGGAGCCGGGCGACGGACAGGTCGAGGACGGTGACGTCGGCGCGCATTCCGTGTGCGATCGCGATGGCGTTCTTGCCGGAGACACCGGCTCCGATGACGACGACCTTGGCCGGACGCACGCCCGGAACACCACCCATCAGGACGCCGCGGCCACCGCCCTGGCTCATGAGGTGGTACGCACCGGCCTGCGGGGCCAGGCGGCCCGCAACCTCGCTCATCGGCGCGAGCAGGGGCAGCGAACCGTCCGCGGCCGTGACGGTTTCGTAGGCGATGGAGGTGGTTCCCGAGGCGAGGAGCGCGTCGGTGCACTCCTGGGAGGCGGCGAGGTGCAGATAGGTGAACAGCACCTGGTCCCGGCGCAGACGCGAGTACTCCTCGGCGATGGGCTCCTTGACCTTCAGCAGCAGGTCGGCACTCTCCCAGACCTGGTCGGCGTCGGAAAGGATTTGTGCGCCTGCAGCTTTGAAGTCCGCGTCGGCGAACGACGAGCCGACGCCGGCGCCGGTCTCGATGAGCACCTCGTGGCCGCGGTCGACCAGTTCGTGGACGCCGGCGGGGGTGATCGCCACCCGGTACTCGTGGTTCTTGATCTCGCGGGGGATACCTACTCGCATGTGAAGCTCCGATGATGGGGGGTCGCGTCGGCGGCGTTGCCGGACTGCGTGGGATTGTCGGACTGTGTGATGGAGAGCGTCGGGAAGGTGATCGCTCACCGAAAATGTTGAAGAAACTGCACAATCAGCACAAGAGATCCGAACATAATTCTCTAGAATCGGGATATGCCTGTCGACAATTCGAAGAACCCGGCCGTCGGGGACGCTCGATCGAACGATGTTCGGCCGGGCGTCACGATCGACGCCGTCGACCGGATCATCCTCGACGAGCTCTCACGGAATGCGCGAATACCCAACAACGCCCTGGCCGCTGCCGCCGGTATCGCCCCGTCGACCTGCCTGGGCCGTGTGCGGTCGCTCATCGAGCGGGGAGTGATCCGCGGTTTCCACGCCGAAATCGATCCCGCGGCCCTGGGACGGGACCTTCAGGCGATGATCGCGGTCCGTGTCCTGCCCGGCGCACGCCGACATCTCGGACAACTCGCCGAACAGCTCAACGATCTCGACGAAGTCCTCAACGTCTACTTCCTCGCCGGTGCCGACGACTATCTCATCCACGTCGCCACCTCGAACACGGACGCGCTGAGGCGCTTCGTCGAGCACCTCAGCGCAAACCCCGCCGTCGCCTCCACCGAGACCAGCCTGATCTTCGAGCACGTACGGCCGAGCCCGCGATCGGAGAATGCCCCGTCGCCCGACGCACCGGGGCGGTGACAGGATCGATCGGATCCCGTCACCGCCCCGGGTGGTCTCGGACTCGTCAGGCCATGCGCCGCACGACCGCCGACGGCAGCACCTTCATCGCGTAGGCGATCGGCGTCCACGGCCACGCCGGGACGTACGCCTTGGCCGGTTCCTTCTCGATGGCGGCAGCCAGTGCCCGGCAACCGGTTTCGGTGTCGACGATGAACGGCACCTTCTTCACCTTCTCGTTGATCTCCGACCGGATGAAGCCGGGGAAGATCGCGCTGACGTCGATACCGGTCTGCGCGAGGTCCGCGCGCATGCCTTCGCCGAGCGACGCCACCGCCGCCTTCGACGCCGCGTAGGTGGTGAGGTTGCGGGGCATGCCGCGCACCGCACTCACCGACGAGATGAGCACCAGGTGGCCGGCATTGCGCGGCCGGAACAGTTCGAGCGCCGCCTCGCTCTGGGCCAGCGCCCCCAGGAAGTTCGTGCGGGCGGTCGCGACGTTCGCGTGGAAGTAGCCCGTGCCCAACGGTTGTCCCTTGCCGAGACCGGCGTTGACGACGACCCGGTCCAGACCGCCGAGCTCGTCGTCGAACTCCCGGAAGACGCGGAAGACGTCGTCGTGCACGTCCACGTCGAGCGTGCGGATCGCGACGGTGATCTGCGGGTGTGCGGCGAGTAGTTCGTCGCGCAGTTCCTCGAGCCTGTCGGTGCGGCGGGCAGCCAGCGCCAGATTGCGCCCGCGCGCGGCGAATTCACGTGCCATGCCGCGACCGAGCCCCGAACTGGCGCCCGTGATGAGAATGTTCTTGCGTGTCGTGCCCCTGCCCACTTACTTCCCCTCCGCCTTGTCGATCAGTTCGTTGCAGCGGGCGTCCAGGTAGCCCACGATCATCCAGAAGTTCTCGAACATCGGGTTGGTCGTCTGCCCGTGGTGGAAGCGGTAGTAGATCTGCTGGGCGATCACCGCGAGCCGGAAGACCCCGAAGACTTCGTAGAAGCTCCAGTTGCCGATCGGCAGACCGGTTCGCTCCCTGTAGTATTCGACGATCTCGCGACGGGTGAGCATGCCCGGCAGGTCCGTCGGTTGCAGCTTGGTGGCGAGCATCGTCGGATCGTCGTCGGCCTGCACCCAGTACGCGAGGGTCGACCCGAGATCCATCAGCGGATCGCCGACCGTGGCGAGTTCCCAGTCCAGCACGGCGCGCGGCGTCAGATCGTCGCCGAGAACGATGTTGTCGAGCTTGAAATCACCGTGGATCACCCGGGAAGCGACGTCGGCAGGCTGGTTGTCCGCCAGCCATTTCGTCACGCGCGCGAAGTCGGGGACGTTGTCGGTGCGGACGGCAGCGAACCGCTTGGTCCACCCCTCGACCTGGCGCGCCACATAGCCCGAACCGTGGCTCAGTTCGACGAGACCGGACGCTTCGGTGTCGACGCCGTGCAGCTCGATGAGCAGGTCGATCACGCGCAGGCACAGCTCCCGCGTCTTCTCCGGGGTGAGCCCGAGATCCGCGGACGTCGACCCCGGGCGCACGATGGTGCCCTCGACCCTCTCCATGACGTAGAAGTCGCTGCCGAGCACCGACGGGTCGGTGCACAGCCCGATCATCTTCGGTACGTGCGGATAGACGGGGGCGAGCAACGATTGGATCCGGTACTCCCGGACCATGTCGTGCCCGGACTTCGGCTTTGTGCCGGCCGGTGGACGTCGCAGCACCAGGTCGCGATCGGGATACCGCAGAAGGTAGGTGAGATTGGATGCACCACCGGCGAATTGACGCACCTCGGGAATCCCGGTGATACCGGCGTGTTCGGTGAGCCACGCAGCGACGGCGGCGACGTCGAAGTTGTCCTCGTCGCGAACGGGCCGGGCGTTGTCGGGAAGGCTGCTCACGGGTCCCCCTCAGTTGTACTTGCCGAGTTCGAATCGGGCCACGAGACCCTGGTGCACCTCGTCCGGACCGTCCGCGAGCCGCAGTGCCCGCGCGGCCGTCCAGGCACCTGCGAGCGGGAAGTCCTCGGAAAGCCCTGCACCACCGTGGATCTGGATGGCGAAGTCGACGATCTGCTGGACGACGCGCGGGGTGGCGACCTTGATCTCGGACACCGCCGACCGGGCCCCGGCCAGGCCCTGGGTGTCGAGCAGCCAGGCGGTGTGCAGGACGAGCAGCCGCAGCTGGTTGATGGCGATGCGGGCGTCGGCGATGCGTTCGCGGTTGCCGCCGAGATTGACCAGGGGCTTGCCGAACGAGACCCGCTCGAGGCCGCGGCGGCAGGCGAGTTCGAGGGTGCGTTCGGCGAGACCGATCAGGCGCATGCAGTGGTGGATACGGCCGGGTCCGAGGCGGCCCTGCGCGATCTCGAATCCGCGGCCGGGCCCGGCGATGATCGCGTCCAGCGGCAGGCGCACATCGGTGAACGACACCTCGCCGTGGCCGCTCGGCTCGTCGTAGAAGCCCATCGTGGACAGCATCCGGTCGACCTTCACACCGGGGGTGTCGATCGGCACGAGCACCATCGAATGCCGTTGGTACTTGTGGGCTTCCGGGTCGGTGAGGCCCATGAAGATCAGGACCTTGCAGTCCGGATGCCCGACACCGGTGCTCCACCACTTGCGGCCGTTGAGGACGACCTCGTCGCCCTCGACGGCCGCGGTCGCGGCCATGTTGGTCGCGTCCGACGAGGCGACGGCGGGTTCGGTCATGCAGAACGCGGAGCGGATCTCGCCGTCGAGCAGCGGACGCAGCCAGCGGTCCTTCTGCTCGGCGCTGCCGTAGTGGTAGAGGACCTCCATGTTCCCGGTGTCGGGGGCGGAGCAGTTGAAGACCGCGGACGCGAACTGGGAGCGGCCCATCTCCTCGGCCAGCGGTGCGTATTCGACGTTCGACAGGCCGGCACCGAGCTCGGCGTCCGGGAGGAACAGATTCCAGAGCCCCTGTTCCCTGGCCTTGCGCTGCAGCTCCCGGAATTCGGGCGGCACCGACCAGGTGGCCGCCCCGGAGCTGTCGCCACGCTGCGCGAACGGTGCGACGCGCGCCGCGTGCATCCGCTGTTCGAACGGTTCGACCTCGCTGGCGATGAAGGTTCGCAGACGTTCGAGGTAGTCGCGGGAACGTTCCGACTGTGCGAAATCCATGGGTTCCTCCGTCGAGCTCTAAATGAGCAATGCTCAGTTAGAGTATCGGGGTGACCCCAGCACGACAAGCACCACCGCAGCCCGCACCCCGGCGGCGAATGCCTCCGGAGGAACGCAAGCGGCAACTCGTGGCCATCGGCCTGCAGGAACTCGCCACGCGTCCCATCCACGCGCTGTCCGTCGACCGGGTCGCCGAGATCGCCGGCATCTCCCGCGGCCTGCTCTTCCGCTACTTCCCGACCAAGCAGGACTACTACGCCGCGGTCGTCGGTGCGGCCGCCCGCCGCCTGCTCCGCGCCGCGGTGCCCGACCCCGGCGACGACGACCCGCTGCGCGGCATCGTGCGGGCGTTCGTCTCGTTCATCGACCGGCACGGCCGGAACTACCAGATGCTGTTCCACGGAGCCGGATTCGGTTATGACCCGCAGATCCGGGAGATCCACGAGAACGTCAAGACCACCATGGCCGTACGGATCCTCGACGCCACCGGCACCGAGGCGAGCACCGCCACCACCATGAAAGTGTGCGGCTGGTGGTCGATGGTCGAATCGGTCGCGATCGACCGCACCACCGAACCGTCGATCACGGTCGACGACGTCGTCGACTTCGCCCTCCGCACGCTGCCGGTGGTTCTGACCTGAAGGACCCCTGGTGTCCTGGATCCGGAATTCTGGTGACCCGGACGCTCGAGACGACCCCGAAGAATGCGACGCGCTGGTCGATGCGGGCGATGGCGCAGGAGATGAGTCTGTCGCAGTCGACGGTCTCGCGGATCCGGGGGCCTTCGGTCTCCAGACGAGAGCGAATCCTCAGTCGGCCCGATCACCCGAGATGGCGGTCTGCGGCGTCTCGAGCCGCGAGGCCGCATCGACGTGCATCGCCCCGGCCGGCGCCGCCTCCTCGGGCGGAGTGGGGCGTGCACCACCGCGCCGGCGCAGGTACCGAGTCTTGAGGTGGTACGCGGCGACGATGACCGCGAACGCAATCAGCGACTGCACCAGTTCGGCGCGGGCACCGGTGAACCACATACCGCCAAGAATCGTGACGATGACGATCGTGACAACGACAGGCAGGACGGGATAGAGCCACACCCGGAACTGCAGGACCTCGGGCGAAATGCGTTCCCAGCGGCGGCGCAGCACAAGTTCGGACAGACAGATCATGATGTACACGATCAGGCAGATCGCACCGGACGACGTGACCAGGTACAAGAAGATCGTGTCGGGCCAGACGTAGGCGGCAACGATGCACACGTATCCGACGAACGTGCACGACAGCACGCCCTTCAGCGGGACACCTCGGGAGTTGACGGCCGTCATCCATGCGGGTGCGTCGCGGTGAGCGCCGAGCACGAACAGCATGCGCGACGCGGTGTAGAGCCCGGAGTTCAGGCACGAGAGCACGGCGACCAGCACCACGAAGTTGAGGATCTCGGCCGCGCCGGGGATACCCAGGACCTCGAGTGCGGACACGAACGGGGATTCACCGACGACGTAGCTGTCCCACGGCAGCATGGTGACGAGCAGGAATGTCGCGCCGACGAAGAAACCGAGGATCCGGAACACGACGGTGCTGGTGGCGCGGCGGATCGCCGCGGCCGGTTCCTTCGACTCGGCCGCGGCGATCGTGACCAGCTCGGCTCCTGTCATCGAGAAGATGACGGCGACCACCCCAACCATGACGGGTGTGAAGCCGTTCGGCAGGAAGCCGCCGTGAGCGGTCAGGTGGCTGAACGACAGGTCGGCCCCTGGCCAGACGCCCAGCACGTAGAGAGACCGGCCAGGACGAGGAACGCGATGATCACCGCGACTTTGATTCCGGCGAACCAGTATTCGGCCTCGCCGAAGTTGCCGACCGACAACAGGTTCACCACCGTCATGATCAACAGTAGACCGGCCGCCATCAGCCACAACGGAAGACCGGGGAACCAGCGGCCGAGCAGTGTAGCCCCGACTACGGCTTCGATTCCGACGACGACCACCCAGAAGTACCAGAACAGCCAGCCTGTGGCGAAGCCCGCCCAGTTGCCCATGGCGTCGCGGGCGTACTCGGTGAACGAGCCGGTGCAAGGCTTGGCGACGGCCATCTCCCCGAGCATCCGCATGACGAGGAAGACGATGAGCCCGCAGATCAGGCAGGTGAGGATAGCGCCGGGGCCGGCCTGGCCGATGATCGCGCTGATGCCCACGAAGAATCCCGCGCCGATCACCCCGCCCATGGACAGCATGGTGAGATGGCGCCTCTTCAGCGCGTGACCCAGGGTGTCGGACCTCTCGGCCGGTGAATCGGTGTGCACGGCACTCCCTTCGAGACCTGGTGTGCGGTGCCGTCGGGTACTGGTTCCCGCGTCCCGGCGGCACTGTCGCTCGGATGGGAGAACCCTACGACCACGATGTGACCCACGACATGTCCGTGATGTACATGGATCGGAGTCACACTCGCCGCCGAGGCGATTGCCGTCGGAGTCAGACGGGCTGCGCCTCGTCCGGCGCCGCCTCGGGTTCCGCCGGCGCTTCAGGTTCCGACGACGCACGACCTGACGCGCGTGCACGCGGGGTGAGCAGTACGTAACTGCCCGCCGCCAGCAGCACCGTCACCGCCGGGGCGAGCTGCGCCCACGTGGTGCTCACTTCCTGCACGGTGAGTCCGATGCCCGCGATGGAGGAGATCAGCCACGCCAGCGCCCCACCGGACGCGGTGCGGGGCATGACACGACCACGATCGCGCAGCACGTAGACCACCGCGATCGCCACCCACGCGGTGATCAGCACGCCCTGCCAGGCAAGGGCCTGCAGCAGATACCCCAGCACGTCGGTGAGCATGAGCAGATAGGCGAGCATCGCGGTGACCACAACCCACACTGCCCGCGGCACGTCGAGGCGCAGTGCCCGGCGGACGAACACCTGCAGATTGGTGGAGGCAAGGTAGAAGTTGGCCGAGTTGATGCGGGTCTGGGACACGATGATCAGTAACACCCCGGCGAAGCCGAGGGAACCGACGACAGCGTCTACCACACCGGTCTCGGTTCCGGCGATGTCCCACGCTCCGAGCAGATAGAGGCCGACAAGTCCATTGACGCCGAAGGTCAGCGCGTAGAACACCCAGCCGAAGGTGACGGTGCCGTGGAAGCCGGCGTCGGTGCGGCGGCCGAGCCTGGCGTAGTCGAAGGTGTACATCATCAGCACCCAGACGCCCATGTAGACGAGATAGACGGTGAGCCATCCCGGAAGCGGACCCGATGCCACCGTGGCGGTCAGCCACCCGGTGGGGTACCCCCGTTTCACGGTCGCTGCCACCACGACGGCCACCATGCCGACAACGTAGAACGGCAGCAGGATCCCGTTGAGCTTGTCGAGCCACGCAGCAACGCCCCCGATCACCACGGGGATCATGTAGACCGTGCACAGCAGGTACCACAGCCTGATGTCGCCGCCGAAGTACTCCTGCAGCGCCACGGCGACGATGGATCCTTCGAACACCCCGTAGTAGAGCGCGGTGGCGGCGAACAGTGCCGGAGCGAGCAGTGAGCCGACGGCGCCGAACATGCGCCGGGACAGCAGCTCGACGGAAAGTCCGGTGCGGATCGCATAGCGGGAGAGCAGCAGATTGACGACGCCGAAGGTGCCGATGGAGGCGGCCATCCCGACCAGGGTTGCCGGCACCCCGACCGCGCCGGCCGAGGCGACCGCGACGTAGAGCCAGAACATGGCACTGAACATGGCCCACCAGGCCATCGTCAGCGACCATCGGGGCAGCCGACCGGATTCGGGCAAATGTTCGTGTTCCACGAAGGAGTCGGGGGCGGAGTCGGTGACATGATCGGACAAAGGGTCTCCTCTCGAGGGGAGGGAATCCGAACCGGCGCAGGGCCCATGACCGCGCAGCACGGGAGGTTCGGCAGGGGTCTTCGGGGGAGTGAAATCGAAAACCGATGTGGGGCAGCGGAATCGCTGCCCCACATCGTGTTCACGACCAGTGCGCGACGGACCGGGTCCGCAGCAGATCGCGGAACTGTGCGGTGGTGGTGGGCAGCAGCTCGCCGGTGCCCCAGTCGACGATCACGCCGTAACGGCGCACGAGGTCGAGCATGGACAGCTCACCGTTGCGGTAGCGGACGGCGACGGATTCGGGGTCCTCGTCGAGCCAGCCCC
>NZ_JADZGH010000041.1:16918-18997 GCF_015865005.1 Rhodococcus sp. CX | reverse complement strand
TCGAGTTCGTAGCGGTCGATCTCGGGATCTACGGGCACGACGACGACGCCGTAGTCCAGCGCGGCACGCTCGACGGAGACGTAGCCGTCGATCACGTCCTCGAGCACGGCCTCCGGGTCCCGCCGCAGCGGATCCCCGTACCCCCCGCCACCCGCGGACGGCCGCTCGAACGAATCTCCGGACTGAACCGGAACATTCGAGAACACGGACCCGAGGAAACGCTCTTCGGGGGTGCCGCGGTTGAGCCAGACACCGTGCGGGATGGAGGGCAGACCACCCTCGATACCCCAGGTGACCGACCGGGAACGGTCACAGCAGTACGACATCACGCTGTTGTCACTGTCGGTGAGGACACCACCCTTGGACAGGCCGCACCCTCCACGGTATTCGCCGGGCCCTCCAGAATCGGTGATGATGGCGTGCTCGGTAGTGAGCACGGGGGTGAGGCGTTCCTGTCCCTCGCACGGCTGAACGGCCAGGCCGATGCCGAAAACCGGTGCGGTGGCGCTCGATCCGTCCTTCGAGCTGCGACCTCCCCAGCCGCCGGCCATCCAGTCGTACCACATGAAGAACGGCCGCTCCTCGGTACGGGCGTCGCGACCGCCGACCAGCAGGTACTCGAGGTTGAACGAACAGGCGATGGCCCGCGAGGGCACGACCTTCGACCACAGTTCGAAGATCGCGTTCATGATCTTCTCGTAGGGGCCGGAGCAGAACCCGGTCACCGCGTGTGGCCAGCCTGCGTTGACGACGGTGCCCTCCGGCCCCAGGTCGGTGTGAATCGCGTTGTACAGGCCCGAGTTCAGCGGCACGTCGGGGAAAAAGGACTTGGTGCCCGCCACGATTCCGGAGAACGCGGTGCCGTAGCCACTGTTGAGGAAGCTGGCCACGGCGGGCGCGCTGCCGGTCAGGTCGTAGCTGAGCTGGTCGCCCTCGATCGTCATGGTGACGCGGATCGGGACGAGACCTTCGGCACGCGCCGGATCGGAGTCGAGGAAGTCCTCGGTGGTCCAGGTGCCGTCCGGCAGGTCGGCGACCCGGCTGCGCACGATGCGCTCCACGTAGTCCTGGACCTCGCGCATCGCGTCGGTCACCGTGCTGCGTCCGTATTTGTCTACGAGCCTTTGGATTTCGCGTTCACACACCCCGGTTGCCTCGGCCTGGGCGTGCAGATCGCCCATGCTGATCTCCGGAGACCGGGTGTTCGCGACGAGCAGTTTTGCGACGTCGGCGAGGAAGCGGCCCTCGTGCCACACCCGCACGGGGGTAATCCGCAGACCCTCACCGAAATGCTCGGTGGCGGTCACGTCGAACGATCCCGGCACACTGCCGCCGATGTCGGCCCAGTGTCCCTTGTTCTGCGCGAAGGCGATGAGGACACCGTCCGCGAAGATGGGCCGGACAAAGCTGACGTCGTTGAGGTGGGTCCCGCCCCGATAGGGGTCGTTGACCATGAAGATGTCGCCGGGGTTGATGTCGGAGCCGAATTCCTCCAGCACGGCCTTGCACTGGAAGTGGAGGGTGCCGACGTGGACGGCGATGTCCTGACTGCCCTGCATCACAGTATTGCCCTCGGCGTCGCAGAGCGCGGAGGAGAAGTCCCGCGAGTAGATGACGAACGAGTAACAGGTGCGCAGGATCTGCTCGGACATGAGGTCGACCGAGGTGGCGAACGCGTTCTTGAGGACCTCGAACGTGACCGGATCGAGGGTGGGGGACGTGGTGGTCATCGGGACTCCTGGATGTCGATGCGGATGTTCGCCCACTCGTCGATGGTGGCGGTGGTCCCAGGGGGGACGACGGTGGTGGAATCGAGCTGGGTGATCACGGCGGGGCCGGGAATGCACACACCGAACTCCAGTGTGTCGCGGTCGAAGACGGGCGTGTCGACCCGGCCGCGCTCCTCGTCGAAGTAGACACTGCGCCGTTCCATGGGCACCGGCTCCGTTGTGCTGGGCTCGGAGGTTCGTGGGAAGTTCGGCTTCGGCGTCGTGCCGACCGCGCGTAGGCCGATCTGGTAGATCTCCACGGGTGTGTCGTCGCGCCGGAACGAGTAGTCCCGCTCGTGTTCCTCGTGGA
>NZ_JADZGH010000041.1:7785-16695 GCF_015865005.1 Rhodococcus sp. CX | reverse complement strand
CTCCTGCTCGAGGCGCAGGAACTCGCGTTCGAGTGCGGTCGTGTCGATCTCGTCGACGCGACCCTGGAACATCGCCGACAGGTCGTGCCGGATGTCGACGAGCAGACAGCCCTGCGCCGAGGTGATACCCGGGTGGGGTGGCACCACAACGGTCGGAATGGACAGTTCCTTCGCCAGCGCCGCACCGTGCAGGGCGCCCGCGCCGCCGCAGACAACGAGGACGAAGTCACGCGGATCGTAACCACGACGAATCGACAACAGCCGCACGGCATCCGCCATATTGGCATTGGCCACCTGGAGGATGTTGCTTGCCGCGGTGTCGGCGTCGAGGCCCAGCGGTCCGGCCACGCTCTGTTTGATCGCGTTCTCCGCGGCCGCCACGTCCAGGGTGAGGCCGCCGCCGATGAGAGCGGTGCCCAGTCGGCCGAGCAGCACGTTCGCGTCGGTGTTCGTCGGCTCGGAGCCGCCGCGCAGGTAGCAGGCAGGGCCGGGGGAGGCGCCGGCGGACTGCGGCCCGTTGCGCAGCGAGCCTGCCTCGTCGAGCCAAGCCAGCGATCCGCCACCCGCACCGATCGTGAGCACCTCGATGCTGGGGAAGGAGATGGGGAAGCCGTACTCGACCTGCCACTGCTTGGTGGTGCGGACCTCGCCGTCGTAGACGAGCGAGATGTCGGTGCTGGTGCCTCCCATGTCCAGGCCGATCGCGTTGGGGTATCCGCAGCGGGTCGCGATATCGGCCACGGCGATCGCTCCGGCAGCGATGCCGGAAGCGGCGAGCCGGACAGGGAACTTCTCCACCATTGCGGGTGTCATGGAACCGCCGCCGGAATGAAGCAGGAGGAGGTCGCCGCCGTACCCGTCGGCGCGTAGTTGCGCTTCGAGCCGGTTGACGTATCCGCTGACCAGCGGTGCAAGCACGGCGTTCGCGACAGTGGTGGAGGCGCGGTCGTACTCGAAGATTTCGGGGAGGATCTCGCTCGAGGTCGAGACCGTCACATCGGGAAGCTCGGCTTCGAGCAGGGCCCGGACGCGTTGTTCGTGGGTGTTGTTGACGTAGCTGTTGATCAGGCAGACCGCGACGGTCTTGATGTTCTTGCGGCGAAGGATTCGGGCCAGCTCGCGGACTTCGGTCTCGTCGAGCGGCGTGACGACTTCGCCGGCATAGTCGATGCGCTCGGTGACCTCGTACCGGTCCCGGCGACGGATGTAGGGGGTGCCGACGTCGACGTACGTGTCCCACAATTCGTCCTTGGTGCCGTCGCGGATCTCCAGCACGTCGCGGAACCCGCGGGTGGTCACCAGAGCTGCGGGTGGGAACCTACGGGTGATGAGCGCATTGGTCGCGACCGTGGTGCCGTGGGAGAACAGTGTCACCTCGGTCAGATCGATGCCCGCTGTGCGCACGCCGTCGATCACGGCTCGCATCGGGTCATCGGGGGTCGAGGGAACCTTCGCGATGCGGGTGGTCGAGGCGCTCTCATCGAAGATGCACACGTCCGTGAAGGTGCCGCCGACGTCCACGGCGACGCGCAGATGGGGATTGCGAGATGTGATCATCGTCATACTCCTGGTTCGGGTGGACTCAGTATTCGGCCTGGTCGGCGGCCCATCAATTGGAGAAAGTGAATCGAGTTCCCGAAATCATTGGAGATTCTCACACTGGAGAGGGAAAGATGTCGGGCATGCTTCCGGACCGTTTCCGGCTCGTCGATCTGCTGCTCGAACCCGATTTCGGGCTGCGGCTGGTGACCGACGCCGACCCCAACGTGGGAATCACCGGTGCGCACCCGATCGAGATCGAGAACCCCACCCGCTGGCTGCGCCCGGGGTCGATGATGCTCACCACCGGCTCGCGCTTTCCCGCCCTCGAGCACCCGCAGCAGGCCTGCCGTGAGCTGATCCGCGAACTCGTCGGGTCCGGCATCGCCGCACTCGGTTACGGCGTCGGAGTGATCACCGACGACATTCCCCGGTCCCTGCTCGACGAGGCCGAACGCCATCGGTTCGCCGTGGTGGCGGTCCCACCGGAACTGCCCTTCATGGAAGTGGTCGGACGCGTCAGTACGGCCGTGCAGGCGCAGGACTCGATGCTGCTGCGGCGTACGCTGCAGATGCAGAACCACCTGCTCGAGGCAATGACAGCCGAGGCTCCGGAGACAGACCTCGTCGCCCGCCTCGCAGGGCTGCTCCGCAGCAGCGTGGTCCTCTACAACGAGGTGGGCGATGTCGTGGCCTCGGCCGGCGGCGCGCCTGTGCATCTGATCCGTAATCAATTGCGCGGCCGGGACGGGCGACTGCGGTTCCGGGTGGGCCGCTGGTCGGTCAGCGCGCACTCGATCTCGCCGGGCGACCAGCACTACTGGCTGACCCTCGCCTCCAAGAGCAACGAACTCGCCGACCCGCTCACCGCCCCCGCGGTCGAGGTATCGCTGCGGCTGCTCAACACAATCGAACGCACCCGCCAGCGCGCCACCGTCGAGAACCGCGCGCGGCACGCCGCGCTGGTGAGGGCACTGACCTCGGGTAACCCCACCGATGCCGACACCGTCCTGGACCAACTCGAGATGCTCCGGTTCGGTCCTGAGCCGGACATGCGGATGCTGGTTCTGTCCGCGGCTCCCGACTACGACAACCGCCGATGGGTGTTCCGCGCCAATTCACTGCTCGACGCCGTCGAAGCGGACGTATCCGGGCTGGCGCGTGACATCGGGCTGACCCTGCTGCTCGCCCGGGACGACGGCGGCCTCGTCGGAGTCGTTCCGGCCCGGGCGGAGGCCTTCGATTCCTGGTCCGCCAACCTTCCGGAGGGATTGACGTGCGGCGTGAGCGAACCGTTCAGCGATCCCGCGCGCGGACCCGGCAAACTACGTGAGGCACGCTGGGCGCGACGGGCCGCCGAGCGGCTGGGTAAGATCGCCCAGCGCTTCGAGGACGTCGGTCTCGCCGACTGGCTGTTGGCGGGCCGTGCCCCGGAGACAGCCCTCCTCCGCGCTACCGCAGTTCTGGCACCCCTGCTCGACGGCCACGACGACCTGATCGATTTCCTCGTGCTGCACCTGGCCCGGGAATTGGACGTCGGGCGCACGGCACGAGAATTGAACCTGCATCCGAATACCGTGCGGCACAGGGTAAAACGTGTCGAAGACCTGCTGGGCCGGTCCCTGCGCTCGCCCCGCGACGTCACAGACATCCAGCTGGCACTCGAAGTACTCGCCGAACGCCCCACCGCCTAGCTGCCCGGCTCGGGAAAGGAACACCATCATGGCCATCACCGTGCGTCGACTCACGGCGCTGCCGGAGCTGGGACTCACCCTCGTAGCCGGCCGCGAGGGAGCCGACCGAGTCATCGAATGGGCGCATCCGATCGAGCTTCCCGATCCCACCCCGTGGTTGTCCGGGGGAGAACTCGTCATGACCACCGGGTTGGAGATCGGTGCCGACGCCGACGACCAGTTCACCTACCTTCAAGGCCTGGTCGCTGCCGGGTGCGTGGCACTGGCGTTCGACACCGGTACCCGGTTCGACAGAGTGCCGGACGGTCTTCGGGCGGCCGGTGACGCACTCGGGTTTCCGGTACTTGCCGTGCCCGCCTCCACCCCCTTCATTGCCATCACCCGCGCAGTCATCGACGAACTGACAGCCGATCAGGTTCGATCGGTGCAGCGCGTCGTCGACCAACAGGAGCGACTGGCCCGTGCCACCCTGCGTGGGGGAGTGCCCGCGGTTGTGACCGCGCTCGGCCAGGCGCTCGCCGGCGTCGTCGCCGTCGTCGACCCCGATGATCGTGTCCTCGCCGAATACGGTTCGGACACGACGCGGGCGATCGGGCACGCCCGCGCAGTATCGGAATCGGCCTCCCGAGCGCCGCGGCGCCGGCAGATGAGCAAGGTGTTGGTGGACGACGGGGACCACTACACCGTTCAGAGCATCGCGGCCGCACCGGACGTCTACGGATACCTTGCCGTCGGCACCGCGGAACCGCTACCGCCGGCCGACCGCTTGCTCCTCGCCCACGCGGTGTCGCTGATCTCCATCGAACTCGGGAAGCCCGCGAAGGTGCAGAGCGCGGAGCAGAGGCTGCGGTCCGCCGTCACCCGGACACTCTTCGACACACCCGAACGTATGGACGCCGGCCTGCTCCGATACTTCGGATTCGAACCGACCGACACGGTCGCGGTCGCCGTGCTGACCGAGATCGGTCCGCTGCTGCCGGCGGAACGGCAGATCGGCGCGGCCCTCGCCGCGGAGGCGGTCCCTTATCTGGCGGCCTCGGTCGATGCGGATGTCGCGGTGGTGCTGCCGGCCGACCGTGCGCGAGAGATCGCGACCCGGATCCACGACCGGGTCCGGGCGCAGCTCGGCCGGAAGGTCCGGTGCGGACTGGGCGGGCCTTGCGTGGTGCTGGATGCGAACACCAGCGTGCATCAAGCTCTCTCGGCGGCACGGGCGGTGCGGGACGGAGAAACGGCACCGGTGGTGTTCGCCGAGCTGGGCACCTTCTCCGTGCTACTGGGCATGCAGGATCGCGATGCCCTACAGGCCATCTCCCGAGCCGGCCTCGAAGCACTCGATGCCTACGACGAGAAGCGTGGGGGAAGTGGGCGACTGGTCGAGACTTTGGCCGCGTACCTCGAGCACAATGCTCAGGCCGAGAGCACCGCCGTAGCGCTGGGCATCCACCGGCACACCCTGCGGAACCGGCTCGCCCGGATCACCGAACTGACGGGTCGCGACCTCGACTCGATCCACACCCGGGTGGAGTGGTGGCTGGCCGTCAAGGCTCGGGAGATGCTCGATGGTCGAGGGGGGCAGGCGCCGACGGTCAGGTGAATTCCCGCCGCCCTGGGACGGTCCGCCCGCTGGCTGTGCCGGACAGGAGATGTTCTGTCGTCCGTACGACGCCCGTCCCGTCACGGCAGGACGCGACGGGACGGGCCCTCCTCCATTCCCTCCGGTCAGTCCGCGGTTCCGCCCAGGGGTGGCGGAGCCGATCGATACCGGACCGGAGTCCTGGAGAAGCTCAACGGGTTTCCGACCTGAGGTGTCGTGCTTCCCGGCACGGACACGACGGCGTCGAGACCGAGACGTCGAGCGAATTCGAAGGCCTCGGCAATGTTGTTGATGGGCCCGGCCGGGTCGGACTACTGGTACGACGAGCTCTCTCGCGTGGGTGTCCCGGCCGTCGTGAGGATCGAGGTGATCTCTTCGCGCAGTTCCTCGCGGTGTGCGACGCGCGACGGGTTACTGCTGAACCGCGGGTCGGTGGCCAGTTCCGGCGCGCCTATCGTCTCGGCGAACCGGGTGAACTGCTTGTCGTTTCCCACTGCCAGCGCCAGCGGCCGGTCCTTGGTCGGGAGCACCTCGTACGGGGCGATGCTCGGATGCCGGTTTCCGAGGATACCGGGCACCACCCCGGCGCCGAGATACGCCGATCCCTGATTGACGAGTGACGACAGAAGCACGGCAAGAAGATTGGTTTCGACACGCTGCCCCTCGCCGGTACGCTCCCGGTGATGCAGCGCAGCGAGGATCCCGGCGAGCGCGTGCAGACCCGTGAGCACGTCGACGACCGCGACGCCCACCGTCGTCGGCGTGCCGGCCTCGGGCCCGGTGATGCTCATAAGCCCTCCGGCGGCCTGCACGAGCAGATCGTAGCCCGGTAGGGCCGCTCCGTCCCCGCTCCCGAATCCGGTGACGGAACAGTAGATCAGACCCGGGTTGACGTCGAGCAGGTCGTCGTAGCCCAGGCCGAGCCGCTCCATGGTGCCCGCACGGAAGTTCTCGACCACGATGTCCGCGCGTGCGACGAGCCGCAGGGCTTCGGCCCGGCCCTGCTCCGACGCGAGGTCGAGGACCACGGATGTCTTGTTGCGGTTCACCGAATTGAAGTACGTGGCCGAACCCGCGTCGTCGTAGGGCGGTCCCCATGCCCGGGTGTCGTCGCCGGTGCCCGGACGTTCGACCTTGACGACCTCGGCGCCCATGTCCGCGAGCATCATCGTGGCGTAGGGACCGGCGAGGACCCGGGTGAAATCGGCGACGACGATGCCGTCGAGTGCGCCCTGACTCATGCGATCGGCCTCCCGCCGCGAAGGTAGACGGTCGTGGTGTGAGTGAAGAATTCCCGTGCGGCGCGGCCCTGTTCCTTCGGGCCGTACCCGCTCTTCTTCGCGCCACCGAACGGGACGTGCGGGTCGGCGCCGGCGGATTCGGAGTTGATGTGCAGGATGCCCACGTCCAGGTCCTCGAGCGCCCCGAGCGCACGGGTGAGGTCCTGGGTGAACACTGCCGCCGACAATCCATAATCGCTGTCGTCGGCGAGCGCGAACGCCGCCTCGGTGTCCGCCGCGCGGCACACGGCCAGGACGGGTCCGAACAACTCCTCCCGCCACACGTCGAGCCCGGCGCCGGGTAGCTCGAGCACGGTGGGGGACACGTAGAACCCGGCCGCGAGATCACCGTCCTCGTACGGTCGCCCGCCGCACAGCACTCGGGCACCCTGCCGGACCGCCTCGTCGATACCTGTCCGGATCGACATCCGTGCCGCACCGTCGACCACGGGGCCCATGTGCACGTGCTCGTCCAAGGGATTGCCGACGGTCCACTTCCCGATCCGCGCGACGAGTTCACCGACGAACTCGTCGGCGATGTCGTCGGTGACGATCAGCCGCGAGGTTGCCGTGCACTTCTGCCCCGACGACCGGAACGCACCGAGCAGAACCTGCTCGGCGGCGAGAGCGAGGTCCGCGTCGCCGAGCACGACGGCCGCGTTCTTCCCTCCCATCTCGGCCTGTACCGGCACGCCCCGCGCGGCTCCTGCCGCCGCGAGGCTCCGGCCGACGGCAGTCGAACCGGTGAAGGTCAGCGCGTCGATACCCGGATGATCGGCGATCCCGGCGCCGACCGTGCGGCCGCCGATGACGAGATTGAGCACCCCAGGCGGCAGGCCCGCATCGGCGAGGGCCTGCATGAGCCGCATCGCCAGCAGCGGCACGGTGCCCGCCGGCTTCCACACCACGGTGTTGCCGTAGGTCAGGGCCGGGGCGATCTTCCAGGCGGGGATGGCGATGGGGAAGTTGAAGGGCGTGATGACCCCGACTACACCGACGGGCTTGCGCGTGACCAGGATCTGCTCCCCACGCCGCGGGGAGGCGAATACCTGACCGGCTTCCCGATCGCCCTCCCCGCCGTAGAAGCGCAGGATCTGGGCGGCGCGGAGCACCTCGGCGACACCCTCGCCGCGCGTCTTGCCTTCCTCGCGGGCGAGTTCCACACCCCACTGTTCGGCGGACGATTCGACGACGGAGGCTGCCCGGGTGAGGACGGCACCGCGTTCGTGCGCGGGGGTCTTCGCCCAGTGCCCCGCCGCGGCGCGCGCGGCGGCGACGGCCGCGTCGACGTCGTCGTCGGCGGCCGCCCGGCCGTGGGCGACGGTGACGTCCGGCTCGGCGGGGCTGATGCTGGTCACGGTCTCGCCCTCGCCGTCGAACCATTTGCCGTCGATATAGTGTTGCAGCAGAACAGGTGTCGTCATGATGTGTCCTTCGACGTGTCGATGGTGCGGGTCAGAAAAATGCGGCCTGACCGGTCGACGCGCGACCGATCGAGCGTTGGTGCATCTCACTGATGTCTTGTAGGCCAGCACCGACTCGAGGTTGTTGTCGTGCCGTGGTGGCGAGTACTTCGGTGTGAGGTCGCCGGCGCCGAGTGCGGTGGTGGTCATGGCCCGCCACCCGGAAATGGAGGTGATCAGAGGGCCGCGAATGCGTCGCGCAGTACCGAGAAAGCCTCGGTAAGCAGTGCATCGGAGATCGACAGCGGCGGCAGGAACCGGAGCACGTTCCCGAAGGTTCCGGCCGTCAGGGTGAGGACTCCGTGGGTCTGACAGTACCGGGTGATCTCCGCGACGGCCTCGCGGTTGGGGTTGGTCGTACCGGGCTCGACGAGTTCGACAGCGATCATGGCGCCGCGGCCACGGACCTCGCCGACGACGGGGTGACGCGTGCCGATGTCGCGCAGTTCCCTCAGCATCAGTGCGCCGATCTCCTGGGCACGATCGAGCAGATGCTGGGCTTCGATCGTCTCGAAGACGCCGAGCGCCGCAGCACACGCCGCGGGGTTACCGCTGTAGGTGCCGCCGATGCCGCCGGGGTGAGCGCAGTCCATGATCTCGGCCCGGCCGGTGACGGCGGCGAGCGGGAGCCCGCCGGCGAGTCCCTTGGCCGTGACGATCAGATCCGGCACGAGTCCCTCGTGCTCGCACGCGAACCACGCTCCGGTGCGGGCGATTCCGGTCTGCACCTCGTCGGCGACGACGAGGATGCCGCGGTCCCGGCAGAAGTCGGCGATGCGCCGAAGGAAACCGTCGGCGGGAACGATGAAGCCCCCTTCACCCTGAATGGGTTCGACGACGACGCAAGCCACCTGGTCCGCACCGATCTGGGCGTCGACGAGCAGACGGAACTGCTCGAACGCCTCCTCCGCGGCACGGTCGGGCCCGCTGGGCCACCGGTAGGGGTAGGCCATCGGCGCGCGATAGACCTCCGGGGCGAACGGACCGAAGGAGTGCTTGTAGGGCTGGTTCTTCGCCGTCATGGTCATCGTCATCAGTGTCCGGCCGTGGAAGGCATGGTCGAACGTGACCACGGCAGACCGACCGGTCGCCGCGCGGGCGTACTTCACTGCGTTCTCGACTGCCTCGCTGCCTGTGTTGAACAGTGCCGTGCGCTTGGCGTGGCTTCCCGGGGTCAGCCGGTTGAGGATCTCGGCGACCTCGATGTACGGCTCGTACGGCGTGGCGAGGAAGCACGTGTGGGTGAACTGCCGCAGCTGCGCGGTGGCGCGCTCGACGACCCGCGGCGCGGAGTTGCCGACGGTGGTGACGGCGATGCCGGAACCGAGGTCGATGAA
>NZ_JADZGH010000041.1:0-7775 GCF_015865005.1 Rhodococcus sp. CX | reverse complement strand
CCGCGTAGATCTCGGCGCCACTGGCCAGACCCGCCGGCAACGCGGCGGCGCGGCGTTGCGCCAGTTCGCGGGACCGGGGTCCCGGGATTTCCGTCACGATGCGGCGGGCCTGCTCGAGTCCGGGCCCACCCTGAACGAGTTCCACTGCGGTCATGTCCTTCTCCCTCGGTCGGTTTCCTCGAACTGTAGGAGGGGAGACTCGGGTCGCTGATGTACTACAAGTACAATTCTGCCGTTAATGTGGACAACAAGTACATGTCTGTCTCGGGCGGTTCGCCGCAGACTGACGGCACACCACGGCCGACGCCGGGTGACCGAAAGGACATGCAGATGACCACCGACACCGCCCCCACGCACCCGTACGAACCGGCGCCCACCGACGTCGCCGGGGCCGCGCGACGTCTCGTGTGCTCGCAGGATGCCGGACCGGCCTTGCTGTTCGTGGAGGACTCCGCCTCCGACGGCACCGCCTGTGCAGTCATGAAATGGCCGGGCCGAGACCCGCTGCTGACCGACTCCGTCCACACATTCGAGCACTTCGGACTGCGGATAGACGATCACGAACTGCTGACGACCGACGATGCGGACTGCCGGGTCCATCGGTTCGCGTTCGTCACGCCCCCGGAGTGGCGATCCGGTTCGCCGCACCGGGTGGCGGCGGTCTTCGACGCCCACGCACAGGGCCGCACCGTCGTCGACGGATACTCCCGCCTCGCCGTCGTCGCCGACGTGGGTGTGCGGGATATCGCCCTGGTCCGGGCCGCAGCCCGCTTCGCCCGCCAGGCGGGTCTGATCATGTCGGAACGGTACGTTGTCGACACACTCTGCCGGCACTCCGGATTTGTCGAAGCCCTGGTCGCCTGCTTCGCCGCGCGCCTCGACCCCGACCGGCCCAATCGGGACGACGCCGCCGAACGGACGCTCGCCGAGCGGCGCGGCGCGGCGGAAAGCCTCGACGAGGACCGCATCCTGCGCAGCCTGGAATCGTTCGTCACCGCCACTGTGCGCACCAATTGGTACCAGCACGACGAATACGGCGCGCCGAAACCGTACGGGGCCTTCATGCTCGATTCCGTTCATCTGGCCGATCCCGGGCCTGTCGTGCCCCACCGCGAGATCTTCGTTCACTCGGACCACGTGGAGGGCATTCACGTGCGGAGCGGCACTGTCGCCCGCGGTGGACTGCGGTTCTCGGACCGTCCTGAGGACTACCGCACCGAGGTCCTCGGTCTGATGAAGACCCAGATCGTGAAGAACGCGCCCATCGTCCCCGTCGGCGCCAAAGGCGCGTTCATCCGGACGAACTCGGATGTAACTCCCGCCCAAGCATATTCGACCTTCATCCGAGGAATGCTCGATCTCGTCGACAACATCGTCGACGGGCAGATCGTCCACCCGGACCGCACCATCGTCCATGGCGGGGACGATGCCTATCTGGTAGTAGCCGCCGACAAGGGCACTGCCCGGTTCTCGGACCTGGCCAACTCCATCGCCGCGGAGTACGACTACTGGCTCGGTGACGCCTTCGCCTCGGGCGGATCGAGCGGATACGACCACAAGGTGATGGGCATCACCGCGCGCGGCGCGTGGGTCGCGGTCCGCGAGCACTTCGCCGACCTCGACATCGACGCCGACACCACCGAGTTGACGGCGGTAGGGATCGGGGACATGTCCGGCGACGTCTTCGGCAACGGAATGTTGCTCTCCCCGCATCTGCGCCTCGTCGGCGCCTTCGATCACCGGCACATCTTCCTCGACCCGGATCCCCACCCGGCTCGCGCCTACGCGGAGCGACGTCGACTGTTCGAGCTTCCCGGATCGAGCTGGGACGACTTCGATCGTGACGTCCTATCCGCCGGAGGAGGTGTATGGCCACGCTCCGCGAAGTCCATCACCGTCCCGGAACCGGCACGCCGCCTGCTCGGACTATCCCATCCGACCACCACCCCGGACGGGTTGATCAAGGCGCTGCTGACAGCACCGGTGGACCTGCTCTGGAACGGTGGTGTCGGCACCTACGTCAAGGCCTCTTCCGAGAACCACACTGATGCAGCCGATCCGGCGAACGACACCGTCCGTGTCGACGCGTCGCAGCTGCGGTGTCGCGTCGTGGGAGAGGGCGGCAACCTCGGTTTCACGCAGCGGGCCCGCATCGAGTTCGCGGCCGTCGGCGGGCGTATCAATGCGGACTTCATCGACAACGCGGCCGGGGTGGCCACTTCCGACGCCGAGGTGAATCTGAAGATCGCCCTGGAATCCGCTCGGCGCAAGGGATCTCTGACTCTCGAGAAACGCGACCGGCTGCTCGACGACGCCCGGGACGAGGTGGCCCGGACGGTGCTCCTCATGAACCGGGACCAATCAGTGGCGCTCGGACTTGCCGTCTCACGTGCGGCCCGGCTACTCGGCAGGCACGAGCGGCTCATCATCCACCTCGAGACCAGCGGTATGCGGCGCAGCACCGAGGTACTGCCCACCGTGCAGGAGTTGGCCGCCCGAGCCGGCGCCGGCCGTGGGTTGACCAGACCGGAGATCGCGGTGCTGCTCGCCCGGTCGAAGAACGTTGTGTGCCGGGACCTGCTCGACTCCGACGTGCCCGACGATCCCGTCTTCGCCGCAGTCGCCCTCGAGTACTTCCCCACCCGCATGCGTGACCTGGTGCGGGACGAGATCCGAGACCACCCTCTACGTCGCGAGATCATCGCGACCCGTATGGCCTCCGATCTCGTCGATCATGTCGGTCCGGGAATGATCTACCAGCTCGAGGAACGGTTAGGGGTGCGCACGCCGGCGGTTGCCCGAGCGTACGCAGTGGTCCGGGCGGTGTTCGACACCGACCGGTTGTGGGCCGAAGCGCGGGACCGTTCCGTTTCCGGTGCACACCGCTGGGAGCGGCTCGCCGCGGTCCAGGAGTTCATCGAGCATGCGGTCTTGTGGATTCTGCGGCTGCGGCCGTCGCCCCTAGACGTGACCGCCGAAATCGAGCGACTGAGTGCCGGGGTCGCAGATCTGGTCGGGGTCGGCGTGGCCGGTGACGGACCGGACTTCCGACTTCTCGCCCAGTGCCCGGCGTTGGTGGACACCGCGTACACGCTGGACTGTCCGGCACACCTCGTTGCCCGGATGCACGCGGCGACGGGACCGTTGCTCGGAATCGAGAGGATGTCACTGGATCCGGCCACCGGGTCCCACACTTGGTGGGACAGCATGGCGCGCGCCACCGTGTGGGACGAACTCACCGAAGGCCACCACCGCCTCGTCGCCGCAATCCTGCGCCGGGACTGCGATCCACACACCCTGACGGACGTCGACGCGATACTGGCGCGATGGAAGCAGCGGGTTCCGGATGCGATCGCTCGGGTGACACGCCTGACCGACGACCTGTGCCGGGACGGGCGGATCGATCTGGCGCAGGCATGCACGCTCGGTGCGGAACTGCACCTGCTCGTGCGCGCAACGGAGCGGTGACGGGACGGCGCCCTTTTCGGATCCGGGAAATCCGAAAAGGGCGCCACGCCTCGCCGAGGAGGGTGTGCCGTCACGACACCGTGCGGACCTGCCATCACCTCCGCGAAGAACGGTGGAGGTGCGGAAGATCTTGTGGGTCACTGCGCGGTCGGTTCCGTTACCGAGCGTGCACGATCACTCCGCGAATATTCTTGCCGTTGCGCAGATCCTCGTACCCCTGGTTGACTTCCTCGAGCGAATAACGCGTCGTGACGAGTTCGTCGAGTTTCAGTTCGCCCTGGTCGTACATACGCAGCAATCGAACGATGTCGTACTGCGGGTTGGCCGAGCCGAACAAAGTCCCCTTGATCGTCTTCTCGTTGAGCGTCAGATCGGCTCCCGACACATGCACGGTCAGTTTGCTCGGATCGGCCAGACCCGTGATGACGACGGTGCCACCCTTACCGATCACGGCAGTCGCCGCTGCGATCACCTCCTCGTCGACCGTGCCGACCAGGACAAGTGCCTGATCCGCGCCCTGACCCCAGCTCAACTCATTGACCTTCACCGCCGCTTCTTCCGCAGTCGCGAAGGCGTGTGTGGCTCCGAACTTCAATGCTGTCTCCCGCTTGAAGGCAAGCGGATCGACCACGACGACGTACCGTGCCCCGGCCTGCACCGCACCCTGCACGGCGTTGATGCCGAGGCCACCGATGCCGTAGACGACGACGATGTCCCCGGCCCGGACGCCGCCGGCGTACACCGCGGTTCCCCATCCCGAAGGAACACCGCAGCCGACGAGCACCGCGGTCTCGAGGGGCAGCCAGTCGTCCACCTTGACAACCGAGTGCTGCGAGATCGTCGCCCGTTCGGAGAACGTACCCAGCATGCACATGGCTCCGAATTCTGTTCCGCCGGAACGGAACCGGAAGCTGCCATCAGGCATCGATCCTTCGAGGATCGTCGCGCCCATGTCGCACAGGTTCTGTCGGCCGGTGGCACAGTAGCGACAGGTTCCGCAGTTGGGGATGAAGCTGCACACGACGTGATCGCCGGGTTCGACCTTGGTGACCCCGGGCCCGACCTCCTCGATGATGCCCGAGCCTTCGTGTCCGCCGACGATGGGATAGCGAGGCGGGAGGTCACCGTCGGTCAGGTGCAGGTCGGAGTGGCACAGTCCCGCCGCGGTGTACTTGATGAGTACCTCGCCGGGGCCGGGACCGTCCAGATCGAGTTCCATGATCTCGAACGGCTTTCCGGCTTCGAGTAGAACAGCAGCCTTGGTCTTCATGTGTTCTCCTGATGAGTTCGGGGTGAGGCCGGAGACGTCAGAGTGCGACGTTGACGGCTTTGGTCTGGGTGTAGAGGTCGATGGCGGCGGCGCCGAGTTCGCGGCCCCACCCGGACTGCTTGTAGCCACCGAACGGCATGGCCGTATCGAAGCCGTTGTACTGGTTGATCCAGACCGATCCGGCCTTCAGTAGGCGTGCGGTGCGGTGCGCCTTCGAGATGTCACGAGTCCAGATGCCGGCAGCCAGTCCGTAGATCGAGTCGTTGGCGGCGGTGACGATGCCGTTCGATGCCGACGACGGCATCGCGGCAACGACCGGACCGAAGATCTCCTCCCGCACGACGCTGAACTCCGGCTCCACGTCGACCAACACGGTCGGCTCGACGAAGTATCCGGTCTCACCCCAACGCTTACCACCTGTCAGAGCGCGCGCGCCGTCCGCGAGTCCGTCGCGGAGATAGCCGGTGACCCGGTCGAGCTGCTCCTGCGAGACGAGCGGACCCAGCTCGGTCGTGGGGTCGAGCCCGGGACCGATCTTGACCCTGCTCGCGGCCTCTGCGACCGCCTCGGTGAAGCGCTCGAAGATGCTGTTCTCGACGTACAGGCGCGTGCCGGCGACACAGCACTGGCCGTGGTTGAAGAGCCACGCATTGAGCGAACCTTGAACGGCCACATCGAAATCGGCATCGGCGAACACGATGTTGGGACTCTTGCCGCCGAGCTCCAGAGTGACCTTCTTGAGGTTGCCCTTGGCTGCGTCGACGATCTTCTTTCCGACCTCGGTGGAACCGGTGAAGGCGATCTTGTCGACGTCGTCGTGTGCTGACAGCGCGGCACCCGCGTCACCGAAACCGGGTACGACATTGACCACGCCGGGCGGGAAGCCGGCCTCCTCGAAGATCTCGGCGAGCAGCAATGCGGTGAGCGGCGTCTGCTCGGCCGGCTTGAGAATCACCGTGTTGCCGGCTGCGAGAGCGGGTGCGAGCTTCCACGATGCCATGAGCAGTGGGAAGTTCCACGGCACGATCAGCCCGCAGACTCCGATCGGCTCCCTCAGCGTGTACGCGTGGAACTGACCGCCCGGTGCGAACGGCATCGAGACGTTGACCGTGCTGCCCTCGATCTTGGTGGCCCAGCCTGCGTAGTACCGGAAGACGTCGGCTGCCCAGGCCGTGTCGACGGCCGATGCGATCGCGGCGGACTTGCCGTTGTCGAGAGCTTCGAGTTGGCCGAACTCGGCGGCCCGCTCGGTGAGCAGGTCGCCGACCCGCCAGATGAGACGCTCACGCTCGTTCGGCTTCATCGAGGCCCACGGCCCCTCGTCGAACGCACGACGCGCGGCCCGGACGGCCCGGTCGATGTCGGCGGCCTCACCGTGCGCCACGTCGGTGAGGCGCTCGCCGGTGGCAGGGTCGTACGTGACGAACGTGCGGCCGGATGCTGCATCGACGAACTCACCGTCGATGTACAGCAGCTTGGTGCCGGCGAGGAACTCGCACACTCGCGGTGAAACCGACTGCTCGGCAACGACAGTCATGCCACAACCTCCTGGATACGATGCATATGATGCGGAACACATTCATCGTGCTGTGTGGGAGAGTGACGGAACTGTTCAAGCTTTGGACAGCGATCGGTCACACGGTGATGTCGAGCGCCCGGATCCGGCTGTACAACGTCGTGCGGCTGATACCGAGCCGGGCAGCTGCGTGCACCTTGTTACCGCAACTTTCCTGCAACGCCTCGATGATCGCTTCCCGCTCGGCGCGTTCGCGGCCGCCGAGGCGGGCCCCCCGAGCGGGTGCACGGTAGGCGTCGGGCAGGTCCTCGATCCGGATCGGGATGCCGCCCTTGTCGGGAAGTCCCGCGAGCACCGCACGCAGTTCGACGAGATTGCCGGGCCATGTGTGTTCCGACAGCGCAGCCAAGGCGCTGGGGCCCAAACGGATATCCGAACGGCCGAGCTCGGTGGCAAGCGCGGTGACGAGCGCCGGCAGTTCACGGGTTCGCTGCCGTAGGGCGGGCACTGCCACCTGTGCGCCGCAGCGGGCAAGCAGGTCTCGCACCGCAGGTCGGATGGTGTCGACGGGATCGGCGGTGAACACGAGTCTCGGTCCGTCGGCGCGCGTGGCGAGCGATCCCAGCAGCGCGAGGACCGAGTTCGGGCCGAGGTGGACGTGTTCGATCAGGACGTGCGCGGGTCCGGTCGCGATGTGCCTGAGTAGTCCGGCGGACCAGTTGCGTTCGCCCTCGGCTATCACGTGTGCGGCATCCACGGCCACGATCGGTCCCGCTGCATACTCTCGCGCGGCCCAGCTCCGACCGCTGCCGACCTCGCCGATGATGGCGATTGCACCAGTGCTGGAACGTAATTCGGCCATGCGGGCGCGTATCCGGGAGGTCGCATCCTGAGGCGTGGCCCGCCGGCGCACGGGCGGGCGGCTCTCATCGACACCGAGCAGGAACAGCGCACCGCTCTCAGTGCCGGACACGCGGTTGATGTGAAGCTCGGTGTGCCCGCCCCCGGAGAGAGCGAAGTCGAGCGTCCGTGTCTCGCCGGGCGGCACGTCGTCCACGAGCGCGCGCAACGCCACGTGATCACTTGGTTCGAGCAGTTCGACGGCGGCCTTGTTGGTGAGCATGACGTCCTGCCCCATTGCAGCCACGGCCACGCCACGTTGGCGGGCCGCGATCCGGAACGCGTCCATGACGCGGCGATCCGATTCACGTGCCCCCTCGAGCAGTCGCGCCTCGATATCGCGGACTGCCCGTGCGAGGAATGGCACGAATAGGGGGTTGGCCGTCTTCTCGGTCGCGGTGATGTCGAGGATGCCTTCGATTCTGCGCGTGACCGGATGCACTATCGGGTGACCGTAACAACTGAACTGCCGGAACGACTCGAGGAAATGCTCGTCGCCGTGAACGACGAGACCCTGACGCACCTCGAGGGGGGTCCCGAGCGCGTTCGTCCCGTACGTCTCCTCGGACAGCGGTCAAGTCCCGTGAGGTGGTGTACGACGTCGTCGCGTGATTCCTCGTG
>NZ_JADZGH010000040.1:0-10381 GCF_015865005.1 Rhodococcus sp. CX | reverse complement strand
CGATGAACGCACTCACCCGCGCGCTGTCGATGCGCGGGACGGCCCGCACCGTCGTGCAACCGGACACCGTGGAGGCGATCACGGCGCTGCTGTGCCTGCACTCCGGCGAGCTGACGCACGCGACGAACGTGCTGGCCCGGCACACCACGCTCACGGTCCGGCACGAACTGCTGGCGGCGTGGGCAGCTCTGCTCGGCGGCGACCTGTCCGCAGCGTCCGCCGCGGCCGACGACCTGTCCGGCCGCGCGGTTCTCCAGCGCGACCGGCTGTTCCTGCACGGCCTACGGGTCGGTGCCGCCCGGCGCAGCGGCGACTCCGGGCGCCTGCACGCCGAATGGGAGGCCGCGCAGGGCGTCGTCGCGGAGTACTCCGTCGACCTGCTGAGCCTGCTTCCCCTCGGCGAACTGTGGCTGGCCGCCGTCCGGGTCGGCGACGCACCGCGCATCTCACACCTGGTCGCGCAGGCCCGGGATCTGCTCACCGCGCTCGGCGAGCCCCCGCTGTGGGGTGCGGCGCTGCACTGGTACGGGGTGCAGGCGGCGATCGCGGCGGAGCGGCCGGACGAACTGCTGCCGCACGCCCGCGCCCTGGCGGTCGCCGCCGAGTCCACCGCGTACGCCGCCGCGCTGGCGCGGGCCGGGCAGGCATGGCTGCGGCTTCTGCAGAACGACGTCGACCCCACCCGGGTGCGGACCGCCGCCGAATCGCTCGCGGCGATCGGACTGCCCTGGGACGGCGCACGGCTGGCCGGCGAGGCCGCGCTGCGGGCCGGCGACACCGCCGCGGCGACCGGATTGCTGCAGGTGGCGCGCGCGTTACGGCATCCGGCGACGACGACCGCCGATCCCGCCGCGACGTCCGCCGACACGGTGTCGCCGACGACCGGACCGTTGTCCGACCGCGAAGCACAGGTCGCCGACCTCGTGGTTTCCGGCCTGACCTATCGCGAGGTCGGTGCACGGCTGTACATTTCCGGCAAGACCGTCGAACATCATGTGGCCAGGATCCGGCGCCGACTCGGTGCCGGTTCCCGCTCGGAGCTGATCTCCATGCTCCGGGCGATGGGGCACGGGGGCGACGGTCGCATTAGTACGAGTAGTAGCAGTGAGAAGAAGGGGGGAACTTCGGCATGTCCGTAGGCGTCGGCCTGCGCGTGGGCACCACCGTTTCATCGGTTGCCGTGACCTCCGCCGTCCCCGGTCAGCCGGGTCCCGCACCGATCGAACGTCGCAGTGCAGTGCACCTGCACCAGGACGGTACCGCGACCCTCGGCGAGATCGACCCGGTTCTCGATCAAGGGGCCAGTTCCTTCACCCACTTCCTGGAACACGTCGGCAACCAGGCCGGCATCCGCGCCGCGGACGGATCGCTGTCCCGCGCCGAGGACCTGGTGGCGACCGCGATGGAATGCCTGCTGGCCGATGCCGCGCCGCTGATCGGCGACCGCGAGTACACCGTCGTCGCGACCCATCCGACGGACTGGGCACCCTCGACCATCGCGGTGCTGCGCAACGCCCTCGACTACGTCGGCCTGCGGCACGTGTCGCTCGTGTCCGACGCCGAGGCCGCCGCGGCCTGGTTCGAATCCCAGGTGTCGCGTCAGACCGGCCGTCTCGTCGCGGTCTATCACATCGACGACCACGGTTCGACTGTCACGCTGGTCCGTGCCGGTATCGCCGCGGGCAAGCCCGTCCGGTTCGGGATCGCCGACGCACCGCCCGTCACGAAGCAGCTGTCGACGGCACTGGCCGGCTTCGGATGGCAGATGGCGAACCTCGATGCCGTCGTCGTCACCACCGACGAGAACGTGGACACCGCCGCAGCACAGCTCGTCGCGCAGTCCGTCAAGGCCGGGCTGGGAACGAGGTGCGCGCTCGCGCCGGATCCGCACCAGACGATGGTGCGCGGCGCCGCGCTCGCGGCCGCGGCCGGTTCCGTCGAATACCTCGGCTCGACGCAGATCATCCCGACGACCCGCACGAGTCTGCCGCGCAAGCAGACTCCGCAGGGCAACGGGTCCGCTCCGCGGCTCGTCGATCCCGACGCCACCACGGTGATCCCGAAGGTCGCGCCCCGCGAGCCGCACCGCGCGATGCCGACCGCGCAGCCTCCGAAGACCGATCGGACCACCGCGTCGACGGCCCGCGCGGGCGACGTGGCGACGATCGCGCCGGACGAGGACTCGACCGCACGGCGTCCCTCGCCGATCCTGCTGGCCATCTGCGCCGCGGCGGTCGTGCTGCTGGCCGTGGTGGGTGTGCTCGTGCTGACGCAGCGTGACTCGGCCGCCGAGACCAATACATCGGTGGCCGACCAACGTGTGACCGCGACCATTCCGGAACTGCAGTCGCCGCGTCCCACGCCGGCGAAGACCAGCACCACGACGACCACCACGAGTGCGCCGCCGACGTCCTCCGAAGCGGAGAGCACGACCACCGAGCCGGCCGCACCCGTGGTGGCCCCGGTCGACGACTCGACGGCCACGGCGGAACCGGCGGAGACCACGACCTCGCGTCAGGCGGAAGCGGTCACCACCACCACGGTGCCGCAGACCACGACCACCAGACCGGCCCCGGGTTGGCAGACCACCGAGGAGAAGCCCACGCGGAGCCGGGACCGGGACACCCCGACCCCGACCACCACGAGGCAGACCCCGACACCGACCACTACCCAGAGCGAGCCAGGGGGATCGCCGGGTTCGGGTCCGGGTTCTCCCTCAACTCCCCCCGGGAACGATTCCTAACCGAACCGCTCCCGTAGGCTGTTTCCGATCGTCGTAACCGCACATCGATCACAACGAAGGGCTTTCATGCGTCTCTCGCCGGCGTCGCGCGCCGCTGCACGTACCACTGCTCGCCGGCTGGCTGTCGCTGCCGCGTCGGCGCTGCTGCTGGTCGGTCCGTTCACTGCGACCGCTCAGGCGGACCCCGCGGACGAGCTTCCGGCCGAGTTGATCGAGGCGGTCCAGCGCGATCTGCAGATGTCTCCCGAGGAGTACCTCGAGCGGTCGGCCCGGGCGCAGGAACTCGGCGAGTACGCCCGTGGTTTCCGGTCCGAGCGTCCCGCGGACTTCGCGGGCGCGTGGATCAACCGCGATGGCGAGCCGGTCGTCGCGGTCACGAACTCCGATGCGGCCCGCAAGGCCGAGAGCGACGGCTACACCGCGACGGTCGCGCCGGTGTCCGCAGACGGTCTCGAGTCGGCGCTCGCCGAACTGAACCGCTGGGTCGCGGCCCTGCCGCGCGACGTGGCCGGTGTCGTGCAGTCCACCTCGATCGACGTGCTCAACAACCAGCTCGTCGTCGACGTCGTGAACACCCCGATCGGCCGTGCACTGAATCTCCCGTCGCTCATCGCGAACGTGCAGGTGCAGCTGACGCCGGGCCTGCCGCCGAACGATCCGGCGCCGCTCGGTGGCGACACCTACATCACCGCGGACGGCGACGTGCGTTCCACGCCGCTCGATCGCATCGGCATCTGCTCGTTCGGGTTCAACGCGGTCGATTCCAACGGTGACGCGGTGAACGTCACCGCCGGCCACTGCGACGCGGTCGCCCGCCCGCAGGGTGGTTCCGCGGTGTACCTGCCGAACCGCGAGAACATCGACGAGAGCACCCGTATCGGGGCGTTCACCCGTTCGTCGGTCGGCACCGACAGCCCCCTCGACTACGGGATCATCGGCTTCAACAAGGCCGGTGTCGACGCCGGGCTGAACCGGCCGGTGGTGCGCGGCGGCAACGGTTCGACGCTGACGGTCACCGGCACAGCGGTTCCGGTCGTCGGGGCCCCGGTGTGCAAGTCCGGCCAGTCGTCGTACTTCACGTGCGGAATCGTCTCTGCCGACCGCATCGAGACCCAGCTGGTCTACCCCGACGGGGACAGCACCACGATCCGCGGCTTCGCGACAACGGTGTGCACCCTCTCCGGTGACAGCGGCGGTGCGATCGTCACCGGCACCCTCGCGCTCGGCGTCATCAGCGGTTCGAACAGCGCCGGGGCCCCCGACTGCGTGGAGGCGAACCTGGTGCTCGCCCCGAACGGCGGCACGTCCAGCCTGGGCATTCCGATTCGTGACATCGAGAACGCGACGGGCACGCGGGTTCGAACCGCGAGCGAACCTGCCTGACCCGCCGCCCTCCAGCCCGCTTCACCCCATATGATCTGACGCATCGACCGCCGCCCCGCGTTCGGGACGGCGGCTTTGCATAGAGCCAGACCAGACCGTGTAGACAGCAAGATCCCTGTAGTCGCCGAACCTGCACACGAGCAGGACCTATGAGGAAGGCATTCATGCGACGCTCCTTCGCACGTCGGGCAGCGGTGATCGGTTCGGCAGCACTGTTGCTGCTCGGCCCCACCATTGCCTCGGCGCAGGCCGAACCGGCCGACAAGCCCGCCGACCTGCCCATCGAGCTGGTCGACGCGCTTGCGCGCGACCTCGGCATCAGCCCCGAGCGGTTCATCGCCGATGCCGACCGCAGTCAGGAGCTCGCGCAGTTCGCGGCGACCGCCCGTGAGAAGTTCGCGGACGTGTTCGCCGGTGTCTGGCTCGACGAGCAGGGCACCCCGACGGTCGGCCTGGCCGACGGCGACGAGCACGACGCCGCGCGCGACGCCGCCGAGGACGAGGGATTCACCGTTCAGCCGGTCGAGCGCAGCGAAAACGAGCTGGAAAGCCTGTCGAAGCAACTGAACGACTGGCTCGACACCCAGCCGTCCGCGGTCGCCGATCTGGTGCGCGGCATCGCCATCGACCTCGTCCACAACGACGTCGTGGTGCGCGCCTCCGATGTCGCCGGCCTGCAGCTCCCCGACGCCCTTCAGGGCGCGCGTGTGCTGCTCGCCCCGGCCACCCTGGAACCGGAACTGCTGAAGCTCGAGCCGATCGCCGGACTGGCCTCGGCCGATGCGCTGTTCGGCGGCGACGCCTACGCCGCGTTCGGCGCCGGCACCGGCCTGCGCTGCTCGCTCGGATTCAACGGTGTCGACGGCTCCGGCAGCCCGGTGAACATCACCGCAGGTCACTGCGACCCGAACCGTGCCCAGGCGGGCACGCAGTACGCGTCCGAGGTCTTCCAGGCCATCGGTGACGGACTCGGCCAGAAGATCGGCACGTTCGAGAGGACCAGCCTCGACCACCGCGACTACGCACTGATCCGCCCGACCGCCGAGGCTCGCGGCCGGTTCGAGAACAACGGCGTTCGCGTTCCGCTCGCGGCACCGCTCGCCGTCACCGGCACCGCCGAGCCCGTCGTCGGCGCACCCGTGTGCAAGTCCGGTGTCCGCACCGGGTACAGCTGCGGTGTCGTGACGGCCTCGAACCAGACCGTCGAGATCGGCCACCGGGTGCTCGACGGCGGCTTCTCCACCAACCTGTGCGCCCTGCAGGGCGACAGCGGCGGCACCCTGGTGACCGGCACCCTCGCCCTGGGCATCTCCAGCGCGTCGAACGTCGGCCAGTACCAGATGTGCGAGATCGCCGGCGTCGTCAGCGGCATCCTGGGCGAGAGCCCCGAGCTGTACGCGACCCCGATCTCCGCGATTCTCGCCGAGAACCCGGGTCTGAAGGTCCGCACCTGGTAACAGGTCCACCCATCGAAAAGGCCGCCTCCCGGACGGGAGGCGGCCTTTTCGGTTCTCGGGTACCGAGCGGGAGCGCTCAGGAGCAGACCGGCGAGGTCAGCTGCGCGAGGGAGACGAAACCGCAGGCATTGTCCTTCGACAGCTTCCACACGCCGTCATCGGCGACGAAGACGACGGTGCCCGGGTTCGGGTTGCCGCCGATGATCATGTCGATACCGGCGGTTGCGGTGCCGTCGCCGCCGTCGACCACATCAACGACGGTGATGACCGCGTCGTTCGCCTTCGCTGCGGCCGCCACCTGGTTGATGAGCTCCGGGTCCTGCTCGGCACCCTGAACGAGCGGAATCTTCTGCTCGAGCGGCACCGTCTCGTCGAAGGCCATCGCCAGGGACGCGTTGAGCTCGGCGGCCGTCGGGACCGGCGGATACGCGGCAGCCTCGGTGGTGGCAGCGGTGGTGGTGGTGGTCGTCGAGGTGGCCGCCCCCTTGTCGTTGCTCTCGTCCGAGCCGCAGGCCGTCATCGTGAGTGCAGCGGCAAGTGCCGCGGTGGCGACAGTCGTCTTCCCAAACTTCAAGTTCTTGTTCCTTTGCTTCCTTCGGTTCGAATCCGACAGCCCTTTGTGGGCGATTCCCCCTTGCGAACCGGGGATCAGGATACCGGGGTCCGCCTGTCCCGACCGGGCGGGCGATACACGCCGAGCGAGACGTCGGCCACCTTCGCGCCGCCGGAATCGTTAGGATCCGTACTTTCCGTCACCAACGAAATTGAGGTACCACCAGTGCTGGGCGTAATCGTCGATATCCTCGAGTACCTGATCCAGATCTTCTTGTACTCCGGCTCCGTCGGCTGACGGAATCGGTCCGGAAACGGGTTCGGCCCGGCACCGAGGGGTGCCGGGCCGAACCAGTTTTTACGACCGAATCACGCGTAAGGCGTGGTTCCCGGAGGCGCCGCAAGGGTCTGCAGCAGGCCGATACCGGCGATGATCAGGGCCGGACCACCGACGACGATCGTGCCGATGACGCCACCGACTCCGGCGCCGAACGGAACGGACGCCAAACCAACCGGGCCACCGAGGAAACCGAGTCCGCCCACAACTGCGCCGATAATGGTGCCCGCCAGGCCGCCGACCGCGGTGGCGATTCCCAGCTGCGAGCTGAAGTTGTTCTGGGCCTTCAGGTTCTCGTCCGGCGACGCGACATCCTGCAGCTTGAGGCTGACCGGCGTCAGACCGAGAGCGACCTTGTCCTCGGGCGCAACCGGGGTGGCCTTGGACGGATCCGTGACCGGGGTCAGCGTGAGGGTCTTGCCGTCCTCGCTGATCTCCCGCTCGAACGGCAGCTGGAGGTCGCCGAGCTGGATCGCGAGCGGCAGGCTGACGACGGTGTTGCCGTCGGTGTCCTGGAGCTCGACGCTCTCACCGTCGCCCGAGACCTTGAAGGCACCCGCATCGATGACGGTGACGACGGAATCGCCCTCGGCCTTGACCTCGTAGTGGATCTCGTCCTGCGCAGCTTCGGCGGGCGCCGCGTACGAGGTACCCGCCGTGATCCCCATCGCCGCGATGGTCATGGTGGCCACCGCTGCAAGCTTCCTGAGCTTCATTTGTTCCCGTTCTGTGACATGTGGCGCACGCCCCCGACGGACGCCCCCCTGGATGGATCAGCTTTGCACCGCAAAGTTTCACTCCCCATAGCGAGAAACCCCAGCGTGCAGGCTGTTGCTGATCATATCCGAAATCACACCCGACTTCGTTACCGGGTGGTGCCACAAATGTGCGCGAAAAGCCGTGTGACGGTCGCCGATTCGAGACCCGAGAGGGACTTAGGTCATCCTGAGCAGTTGGGACGAACGGTGCGACCTCTACCTTGTGGCAGAGAACCTCGGCAGTTCCGTCACAAGTTACCGACGAGTAGCCAGAATCAGGGAAGTTACCAGCGGGTAACTTGTGACGCGCTACGATGCTGGGGCTGATACCAGGCGGCCCGGAGCCGCCCCCGACACGAAAGGCCACGTATGAATGCCCTGACGATCACGTTGGGCACGATCGGCGTGCTGCTGAGCCTCGTGTGTTGGTACTCGTTCATCGGCGGGGCCCTGAAGATGGTCAACACCGTCCGGATCGGCCAGCCGGCCCCGGATCGGTGGCGTCCGTTCTTCCCGCGCTTCAAGCAGATGATCGTCGAGTTCCTCGCACACACGCGAATGAACAAGTTCCGGACGGTCGGCTGGGCCCACTGGCTCGTGATGGTGGGCTTCCTGCTCGGCGCCATCGTCTGGTTCGAGGCATACGGACAGACGTTCAACCCCGAGTTCCACTGGCCTCTCATCGGTGGCACCGCCGTCTACCACTTCGTCGACGAGATCCTCGGCCTCGGCACGGTGATCGGCATCGTCACGTTGATCATCATCCGCCAGCTGAACCACCCGCGTCAGCCGGGCCGGTTGTCGCGTTTCGGCGGCTCGGACTTCAAGGCCGCGTACTTCGTCGAGACCGTCGTCCTCATCGAGGGCCTCGGCATGATCTTCGTGAAGGCCGGCAAGATCGCCACCTACGGCGGCGGCCACGCGAGCACCGACTTCTTCACGATGAACCTCGCCCAGCTGCTCCCGGCGAGCACCGTGATGGTGTCGATCTTCGCGTTCATCAAGTTGATGTCCGGCATGATCTGGCTCTACATCGTCGGCCGCAACATCACCTGGGGTGTGGCCTGGCACCGGTTCGCCGCGTTCTTCAACATCTACTTCAAGCGTGAGGACGACGGCGGCGTCGCGCTCGGCGCGGCCAAGCCGATGATGTCCGGCGGCAAGCCCGTCGACATGGAAGACGCCGACCCGGACAAGGACACCTTCGGCGCCGGCCGGATCGAGGACTTCTCCTGGAAGGGCTGGCTGGACTTCACGACCTGCACCGAGTGCGGTCGCTGCCAGTCCCAGTGCCCCGCCTGGAACACCGGTAAGCCGCTGTCTCCGAAGCTGCTGGTGATGTCGCTGCGCGACCACGGCTACGCCAAGGCCCCCTACCTGCTGGCCGGTGGCCGCAAGGACCTCGGCGGCGACGAGGTCGGCCTGGTCGACGGCGAAGGCAACGTGCTGGAGGAGAAGATCGCCGCAATCCCAGCGGCCGCCCGCGCCGAAGCCGACCGCAAGCTCGTCGGTGAAACCGCCGAACTCGTCGAAGCGGGCGAGCTCGCGCCGGTCATCGACACCGAAACGCTGTGGTCGTGCACGAACTGCGGTGCGTGTGTCGAGCAGTGCCCGGTCGACATCGAGCACGTCGACCACATCATCGACATGCGCCGCTACCAGGTGCTCATCGAATCGGACTTCCCGTCCGAGCTCGCGGGTCTGTTCAAGAACCTCGAGAACAAGGGCAACCCGTGGGGCCAGAACTCCAAGGACCGCCTGAACTGGATCTCCGAGATGGACTTCGACATCCCGGTCTTCGGTCAGGACGCGGACAGCTTCGACGGCTACGAGTACCTGTTCTGGGTGGGTTGTGCCGGTGCCTACGAGGACCGCGCGAAGAAGACCACCAAGGCCGTCGCCGAACTCCTCGCCACCGCCGGCACCAAGTTCATGGTGCTCGGCGCCGAGGAGACCTGCACCGGTGACTCGGCTCGCCGCGCCGGCAACGAGTTCCTGTTCCAGCAGCTGGCGCAGCAGAACATCGCGGTCATCGACTCGGTGTTCGAGGGCACCGAGAAGTCCAAGCGCAAGATCGTCGTGACCTGTGCGCACTGCTTCAACGCGCTGAACAACGAGTACCCGGAGGTCGGCGGCCACTACGAGGTCGTTCACCACACCCAGCTGCTCAACCGCCTGGTGCGGCAGAAGAAGCTGGTGCCGGTCGCGCGTCTGGGCGAGGACGTCACCTACCACGATCCGTGCTTCCTGGGTCGCCACAACAAGGTGTACAACGCGCCGCGTGAGCTGATGGAAGCCTCCGGTGCGACGCTGCGCGAGATGCCGCGTCACGGCGAACGGTCCATGTGCTGTGGTGCCGGTGGTGCCCGCATGTGGATGGAAGAGCGCATCGGTAAGCGCATCAACATCGACCGCGTCGACGAGGCACTGACGACCGCGCCGTCGAAGATCGCGACGGGCTGCCCGTTCTGCCGAGTGATGCTCACCGACGGTGTCACCGCTCGCCAGGAACAGGGCCAGGGTGAAGGTGTCGAGGTTGTCGACGTCGCGCAGCTGATGCTGTCGTCGATCGAGCGGCTCGAGCCCAGCCAGCTCAGCGCGAACCTCGAGGTCGTGCAGGCCGAGAAGCCGGAGACCCCGGTCACCGCCGAGGTCGAGGCCGAGGAACTCGAGGCCGAACGTGTCGCCGAGGTCGAGGCCGCCGCCGTTGCGGCTGCTCCGGCAGCCGCCGCAGCCCCGAAGGGTGGCGGCCTGCAGATGAAGGGCGGTCTGAAGGCTCCGGGTGGCAAGCCCGGTGGTCTGCAGATGAAGGGCGGCCTCAAGGCTCCCGGCGCGAAGGCCGAGGCCCCTGCTGCTCCGGCGGCCGAGGCACCTGCGGCTCCGGCAGCGCCTGCTGCCAAGCCGGGCGGGCTGGCGATGAAGGGTGGCCTGAAGGCTCCGGGCGCCAAGAAGGCCGCGGCTCCGGCTGCTGCCGCACCGGCGGCGGAAGCACCGGCCGCCGAGGCTCCGGCGACCCCGGCCGCACCGAAGGCCAAGCCCGGCGGACTGGCAATGAAGGGCGGACTGAAGGCTCCCGGCGCCAAGAAGGCCGCAGCTCCGGCTGCACCGGCCGCACCGGCACCGGCTGCCGAAACCCCCGCAGCCGAGGCTC